>JBEPYD010000156.1:474-8585 GCA_041641575.1 Bacteroidales bacterium | reverse complement strand
ATTTGCACTGCCATGCAGGGTCATTTGTTCTTCTGAAATCGGGTCGAGTTGTATACGAATGGTGGCTTCCGGATTTAAATTCAGGTTTGCATTTAAGGCAATGCCTCTGAGTTGTTCGGCTTCAGCTGTGTCTTTCTCAACCATGGCCAGGTTTGAAAGTGTATCGGTTTTCTTCATTTCCACAATTCCTGATGCTTCAATAGAGGCAGGCGCCTGTTCTTTAACCACGTATGTAAAATCAGTGCCCTCAAGAATATCTACGCTAAGATCCAGGACTGGTGCTGTTAACAAGCCATTAATATCCGCCTGTACATTTGCGGAAACTTTGCCATAAAAGTCAGCTTCTGTATCATCACTGTCTGTATTCAGCAATACAAATTTATTGGCGTTGAATTCCAGATCAGCCACAGGCTTCGCCAATGTGGAGATATCAAGTGTGCCGGAGAGCCGTGCCAGGTTGCCATTGACATCTCTTATATCAAAAGAAGAAAAGGTAACGATATCATCCTGAAGGGTAATGCCTGCATTCTTTAAATCAATTGGGGTTCCCAAAAATACCGGATTAACAGTGGTATTGTTGAATTTTATCTCTCCAGAAATGATTGGGTCCCTGCTGGTTCCTTCAATGCTTAAATTTCCTGTAAGTTTTCCTTCTATTTTGTTTATGTTATTCTCCAGAAATGGTTCCAGGGTATTCAGATCAATCCCGCCTAAATTTGCAGTAAAATTAAATATTTCAAGCGTATCCGTTTCGTATGTTCCCTGTACCCTAAGTTCATTCTTGCCTGAAAGCGCTGCATCTATTTCTATCAGATTTGGTTGTGTATTGTTTGCTTTAAATGAAAGGTTGCCTACCAATTCATTTAACAATTTAAGTTCAGTTATATTAAGGTCAGCAGTAATGGCCAGGCCCGGATTATTCCAGAGCGTTGTTTCACCATTGAGTTGTCCCTTGATCAGTGGCTTCTCAGAAGAAATTAGATTACCCAGAATACGGGTGTTAAAGTTTGAAAAAGACAATAGTATTTTTCGCATGTTCTCTTCTGTAAAAGATGTAACACTTGCTTCCTGGTTATTTCGACTTATTACAAAATTATTAAATGTATATTCACCATTGTTAACAAGCAATTGATTTTGCTCATCTGCCTGCCATTGCTTAAAATTTAAAACAATACTATCGCTTACTAAATGCCCTATCAGGCTGTCTTCTCTGCTGATCATGTTGGCAGCAATATAATATTTCACTGAGTCATTTTCATTGATTTGAAGAGTGTTGTCTATTTTGTCATCAGAAATATCCCCGATAAGGTTCAAATTTTCAAGCCAGTACTGATCTGTTCCGGCTTTTTGTAATATAAGATGGTAGTATAATGCCTGTTTGTTTGAATGGAAATCAAGTAATAATGAATCAACCTGTATATTTTGATACTGAATAAGTGGAAAAAGTATATTGGCATCAAGACTATACGTTGCGGAGTTGTATCTTACTTCCATGCGTCCGGGGGCAAAACTCTCAAGTCCTGGAATCAGTACTTCTGTAAACAATTCCGCATCAAATATTTCTGTTTCCAGATGAAAACCTTCATTTTCAGGTATACTTAGGGTGTCATGCATTCCCGGAAGGGCAAAGTAATGGTTAAACTGTGCAGCCATTATTTCCGGTAACTCCGGAACCGTTACTGTTCCATCATAATCGAGGTTAAGTAGCGGTGAACGGATGGAATAATAGCTGCTGTCTCCCTTGTTTCTTGCTTTAACCGACATGGTATCAATGGCATAACGTTCCTGCTCTTTAAAAATTACAATATTGGATGCGGAAAGGCTTCCATCAATATTTTTCAGGTTGGTTCCTTTAAATGAACCGTGAAGGCTTCCTTTTGCACGTATATTATCCTCGGAAAGGTTCAGCTGTTGTGCATATATCTTTTCCAGAAAAATACTGGCTGAAAATGCAGGTAGTGAATCGGCAATATTTGCATTAAATGAACCATTAATGGCTAAAAACTCATCATCTACTGTTAGCATTGTCGTAATGCTGTCGTTTTCAAGGTTACCTGTAAACTGGATGTCCTTGTACAGGTAATTTTTGTAGCCCAGTTCTTTTATGTTTAATAATGCAGATCCTGTCTGAGGATCGCTTCCTTTCATGGTGAGCGATACAGTTCCGTTCATGCTTACCTGCTGATAAGATGAGGTATCCTGCATCATTTTACCCATTTGTAAATCTGCAAGATTCACCACACCTTCGAACTTTTTTAATGAATCCTGACCCGTGGCATAACTGGCTTGTAATTCCAGTTTGTTGTGATAACTTGAGCTTATGTACAGATAGGCATTTACATCTGAAAATGACCCCTGCATATTTCCATGTCCACTGATATATGTGGGCAGATTAAATCCGGAGGTGTCGTTGGAAACAGGTATAAATTCACCATAGTCAGCTATAACAGAATAGAGGGTATCGATACGTAAGTCAGCTGTGGCCGATTTGAAACCATCAGGAATTCCGGAAACAGAACCTTGCAGAACCAGATCAGTGTTTACCCCTGTGTGCAGGCTAATTGAATGTATGTTGAGGTTCTCCATAGTACCGTCAACATCCAGAGAGAATACCAGTTCTTCAATGTTTATGGTGTCAGGAATGGGACGTTCTCCACCCAAAAAATAGGTGATATCATCAATATGTATTCTTGAGCGGTCAAATGAAATATCGGGTTGAACACCAGTAGATAAATTAAACAACGCTTCCTGGGAAGGATAATATACATTCACAGCAGGGAAAAGATTGCTCCTGCCTGTTTCTATATTGAAATCATTTACCTCCAGATGTTGGTTGTTAAACAAAAAATCCCCATGCATATGGGCTATCCTGAATTCGTTATCTTCATTGGCCTTCAGAGCATTAATGGTGCCTCTCATCTCCTCAGGGCTGTAGCGGATATTATCCAGTTTGGCTTCAGCAAGGTAAATGTTAAGGTTTTTAGGATTAAAACCATAAGAATCTGTTGCCATTGTATCCATAATGAGCTTTACCGTGTTATTCTCCATGGAAATTTTGCCGCCTGATATTTCCCAATTACTTCCGGAAGATGCAGTATCCACCTCCTTTGTGGCAGTATCTGAAGAAACATTATCCAGGGTATAGAAGGAGTTGTTTATTTCAATTTCTCCATATTCAGCTACTTCATTTGCAAGTGAGAATTCCACATTTGCCACCCGCAGGTAACCGGCTTCTGTATCCATAAACATACCGTCTGTTTCATTTTTCATGGTGAAAGAAACATTGGCCAGTTCAAGGGAACGCTGCAGATTCACGGAAAAACTGGTGGTGTCATCACTATCTGTATCTTCAGATTCTTTTGTAATTGTAAGATTGGTGTGACTGTTTTTCAAATCAAGCTCGTGCAGGTTGAAATTTAGATTCTCAAAATCGAGTTCGTTGATGAATGTGGTAAAACCTTCCAGTTCTGAATTTAAAAACATACCATTCAGGGAATCCAAAAACCGGAATTCTATGTTGTTCAACCTTATTTCGTTAAATGAAATCTGAAAACCACTGCCTCCATTTTTGGATGTCTTTTCAGGTGTTTGTTTTTTTTCATTGTTGGTTAAATCATCAATTAGAGACTGGAAATTCATGGTGGTATCATTTTCCGGCCTCCAGATTCTTCCGTACACATTCTCTATGGCTATTTCATTAAAATTGGCTTCTTTTTTAATTAATAACCACAGGTTTATATTTATTTTTAAATAACCCACACTGATAAGGGTGTCACCAGGTATTTTGTCTTCAACATAAAGATCCTTCAATACTACTGTATTGGGCAGGGTTACCCGGATTTTATCCAGTGCTATGGTTGCTTCGGTTTTTTTATTCAGGCGGTCCACCACAAGTGAAGCCACTTTATTCTGAACGGCTGGTATCCATAGTATGGCATTGGCTAATAGCAAGATTATACCAATAACAATCAGTATCCAGAGCAATATTTTTTTAAAATATTTGAAAAAAGTCCGGCCGTAATTTTTACTCATTTAAATCTATCATTCTTTTAATTACCGTCTAATTGGCTCTGCGACTTTCTCATCATCATCTTTTACCAGATTTGAAAATCTGTTTAGTGTATATTTCAATGTTCCAAAGTACATTAAATGGAACTTTAATACATTATTAATCAGCCAAAAAGTTATACCTATCAGACTCATGGCAAATAGTCTGCCATCCTACTGCATAAATTATAAAACTGATTTTTTCATTAGTAATAAATTCATATGATTATAAATTATAACATGCACCCGAGGGTATTGTTCTTTGTGAAAACAGGTATCTTATGGGTATTGTCCGCCATATCTCTAAATAGGCGATATGATACATACAGGCATTAACAAATTTTTTCGCTGGATTAAGAGAATGCTTAAAAGTATGGAATCTGTGTAAATGATGGGTTTTACTACAATTTTAATTGAAAAGTATTTTTTTTAGAGTTCAGTATTCGGAAGACAGCATTCAGAAGAGAATAAAAAGAATATGTACAGAGCTAGTTTATCGAAGGCTTTTTTTATGTAAGATCGATACTATCCCCGTATTTCAAATCCGCCACTAAATAAAATGTGGATTAGAAATCCGTATTACCTACGCATTTCTATACATATACCAATAAATAGAGGGGGCCACCATATACTTAGTACCAAATGATTAAAAAAGCTCTCTTGTAAGCATATACTCAGCTACACGTTTATCATAACCATTCTGTTCGCGGTTTGCCAGGTAAACAATTTCAGGGGCGAAAAAACTGATGTCTTCCGGATCCATCAGGTCAACAACATTAAGTGCATGGGTACGTAACATTTCCATTGATCCGAAAGGTTGCATCTCTGTGGTTGAAAGAATTTCTTTTAAAGTTTTCTTTGAAGCTTCTTTTTCACCAAGCAAATATAAAACTTCAGCACTGGCAATACGCACATCCGGAGAGGAATCATTCAGGGCAAGGAGCAGTTCTTCTTTGGCTCCGGCTGCCTCCTTATCCAGGATGCGGCATCCTGTGGCACCCCAATATTTTACTACCGGGTTGGGGTGGGTAAGTGCTTTTTTTAGTTCTGGAAGGTTTTCAGGCAAGCCTGCAGTAGCCAAATCAGCCACCCGCTTTATTTCAGCAATATCATAATTTTCTCCGGAATAATACTCAAAGCCATTAGTATCAGTCACATGAGAAAGATATTCGCCTTCGGGTATAAGATTTTTATCCCTGATGAGCAACATCCATTGATCATTGGCATCACGCATGGCTTTCAACACCGGTTCATATGCCGGATCGTTCGCCAGGTTATTTACATTATGCGGATCAGCTGAGATGTCATATAATTCTTCTGCAGGTTTCGTTTGCCAAAAACGTTGTTGGTAAGAGTTACAGCTATCATTCATGCATTCCTGTTCCCAGGCTTGAACATTTTCAGCCTTCCATAAATAATTGATGTGCTGCCCCCAAATCCGGTGTGGCATGTAATTTCGTATATACCTGTACGCTTTAGAACGAACGGTGCGTGAAAAGTCATAGCGTTCATCCATACGTCCCCTGAAGCTATAAGCGTATTGTCGTTCACGCGAGGAACGCCTACCCAAAAAGGGTTTTCCCTGGAAATGTTCAGGAATATCAACCCCTGCGAGATTAAGCACGGTAGGAGCAAGGTCAACAAAGGAAACCAGGCGCTCTGTTTTTGATCCTGGCTTTTCCGGAGCCATCCGTTTATATTTTTCCGGAAACCGAATAATTAAGGGTACGTGCAATCCGGATTCAAAAGTAAATCTCTTGCTCCGTCCCAACACCCCGCCATGATCGCTAAAATAAAATACGATGGTGTTTTCCAGCAAAGTATCTTTTTCAAGGTTTTTCAATAGCTCACCCACTTCATCATCCATCATGCTGATACAGTCGTAATAGCGGGCCCAGTCTTCTTTCATTTCAGGCGTATTGGGGTGATAGGGGGGCAATGGAATGCTGCCGGGTTTGTGCATGAAATTAAATGAGTCCATCCGGGCCTGGGTGGCTGGTGTTCCTGTCATGGCTTCAATGGAAGCATTTTTGTAGTAATCCGTCATGCCATCACGGCTACCATGGATTTTGCTTTCATGACTCATAAAGGTGTTGAACATCACAAAAAAGGGCTGGCCAGGTTGGCGTTCTTTCAGCATGTCTTTGTATTCCCACCAGTCGTCAACATCCCACACACCTTCCTGATTGGGGATGTTATAATCCTTTTTTATGCGATTAGCGGTATAATACCCGGCTTGCCGCAAATAATATGGAAAAAAGTGAAATGATTCCGGAATTTCCACCAGGCTTCGCATGTGATGCGATCCCAGGCTGTTGGCATACATGCCTGTAATAATAGTAGAACGGGAAGGTGCACAAACAGGTGCGCAGCTAAATGCATTTTCGTAAAGAATTCCTTCACTGGCAAGCTTATCAAGGTTTGGGGTAAAAGCATTTGTATCGCCATAACAACCTAAGAACGGACTGTTATCTTCACTTACAATAAAAATAATATTCGGAGGATCTTTCTTTTCCTGAATATTAGCCACCTGGTTACATCCGGATAAGAGTGTAAGTGCAGATATGGAAATTCCTGCAGCCCTTTGATAGGGCATTGGTTTTACTTTTTGCCTGCCTGCCATGTTGGTGCCCCTGTGTTTAATTCTGTCTGTTTTTATAAATATCGATGTACTTTTGATCCAGCGCTTTGGAATCTTTATATTTCTCTCGAAGATCATAAAGGTCTTCCGTTAGTTTGGTAACGATCTCTTTATATTCAGGATCGTGATAAACATTGTTTAGTTCCAGCGGATCTTTTTTCCGGTCGTAAAGTTCCCATTCATCTACATCATAATAAAAGTGAGCCAGTTTATAATCTTCTGTAACAATGCCATAGTGTCTTTTTACCATGTGAACAGACGGGTATTCATAATAATGGTAGTACACTGCATCACGATCCCAGTAATGTTCATCACCCTTAAATAGCGGGAGAAGACTTACCCCCTGCATGTCCTCTGGTTGTTTGATTCCAGCAGCATCGAGAAACGTTTGTGCAAAGTCGAGGTTTTGTACCATTTTGGATGACTGGCTGCCTGCTTTAATAACTTCTGGCCACCTTATAAGTAGGGGTGTTTTGAATGATTCATCGTAAATAAACCGTTTGTCGAACCAGCCGTGTTCGCCCAGGTAAAAGCCCTGATCTGAGGTATAAACTACTATGGTATTTTGAGCCAGTCCACTTTCATCGAGATAATCCAATACTCTGCCCACATTATCATCCACTGATGAGATACAACCCAGGTAATCCTGCATGTATCTTTGGTATTTCCAGCGCATCTTTTCTTCGTTGGTCATGGTGGGCCAATTCTGTTTAAAGAAATCATTTATGGAGTCAAGCACTGGTTTGTACAGGGCTCTTTGTTCATCATTCACACGGCTTTCATAAGGGCCTTTCCAACCCCATTCCCAATCTTCAATTTCAGGTTTAACCTGTCCCATTTCTTCGAGGGTGGAAGGACGGATTTTACTGTCATGTGAATACTTCATATGTAATAACAGGTTCATCTCAGCTGTTTTGGCAGCAGTTCCCCTGTTTTCATAATCATCAAAAAGTGTTTCCGGATAAGGGAATTCTTTACCGGCAAATTCCCTGAATTTATCAGGCCTTGGCCACCATGGTCGGTGAGGGGCTTTGTGCAGGTACATCATCATAAAAGGTTTTTCCTTGTCGCGATCTTTATCCAGCCAATTTAGGGTAAGATCGGTAATTATATCGGTTGCATATCCCGTGATGGTAGTGTCGCCCTGTCTGGTGATAAACCTTGGGTTGATGTAATGTCCCTGCCCTGGTAAAATCATAAATTCATCTACACCTTTAGGGTTGTTTCCAAAATGAAGCTTTCCAAACATGGCTGTCTGGTAACCAGCATCCTGAAAAAGCTGCGGAAATGTAACCTGGGAGGTGTCAAAAGGCATGTGGTTATCAATCTTTCCATTGATATGTGTATGCTTACCTGTTAAAATGGTGGCACGGGAAGGGGCGCATATAGAATTGGTGACACATGCATTGGAAAAAAGAATGCC
>JBEPYD010000156.1:0-464 GCA_041641575.1 Bacteroidales bacterium | reverse complement strand
GAGTTTCAATCAGCTTGTCATTATAAGCACTAATAGCCTGGTACGCGTGATCATCAGACATGATGAAAAGGATGTTTGGCTGTTGGTTTTCCTCCTGGGTTGTTTTGTTTTCTCCGCTCTGGCAGCCAGAGGCCATTAATGCAGCGGTAGTGATAGTCAAAAGGTTGTGTGTTTTTTTCATAAATATTATTTAAGTAGTAATACTGTTTGAACTTCGAAGATAATAGAAAAAGTATTTATAACCACTCTAAATAATTCTAAAACGTTTAAGCATGCTTTTTTTGAAGTGATTCATTGTTTTCTGCAAATCATTAAAAGAATTTTTATATTTGATAACTAATTTACCTCTAATGATTTAACTTGATTTTTTTCATATTTTAAATTTAGTGAGTTCACCACTCAATTCACCAATGTTCTTTTCTAACTTATCTATTTCATCTCTAATGGATAATACATGATTTTTT
>JBEPYD010000155.1:6455-8590 GCA_041641575.1 Bacteroidales bacterium | reverse complement strand
TGCAACGCGACCAGGGAGAAGGACGCTACGTGCAACTAAGGGGTACGCCCCCTGAGCTAACGAATTTTAATATCAATGGCGAACAAATACCCTCACCGGAAGGTGATGTAAGGTATGTGGGGCTGGATATTATTTCAGCAGATCAGATAGAATTTATTGAAATTTCAAAAGTACTGACCCCGGATATGGATGCTGACGGCATTGGAGGCAATGTAAACATCATTACAAAGTCTGCTGAAAGTGAAATTCCCGATATCAGGGCTTCCCTTTCCGGAGGATATAACAACCTTCGCCAAACCGGTAATTACCAGGGGCAGTTTTCATACGGGCAACGTTTTGGCAAATTCGGCTTCAACATGAACAGCAGTTATTATGTAAATAACCAGGGTTCTGACAACATTGAATTTGACTATGCCAAGGGTCCGTTTTGGGGAAGTACAGACGAAGGGGTGGATAATTACCATGTCCAGTATCGCGAAATGCAACTGCGCCATTATGATATAACAAGAAAAAGAATAGGTTTAAGTGCCAATTTCGATTACCGTTTCAGTGAAAATTCAAAGATTTACCTGCGTGGTATGTATAATAATTTTGTTGACGATGAAATCAGACGTAGGGTAATTTACACCCTTGACGATGCCGTGAATGAGAATGTTTACCTGTACGGTGGGATTGACCGGGATGTGCGGGAGCGAAAAAAAATACAGGAAATCAGCACGGTAAACCTGGGTGGGGAACATGATATTTCCTGGTTAGTAGTAGATTATGAAGCGGCTTATTCCGTAGCTAATGAAGCGCAACCCGACAGGTTAGAGTCGCTTTTCGACAGTCCGGGGCAGGCCATACAGATGAAATTTGAACGCAATGAATCCGATAACCCGGTGCCTACTTTTCCCAATACAGCTGATTCAACGAATGCATTTAACTATGAAGGTTATGAATTTGAAGAACTACTGATGTCTGATGGTTTGATTACCGATCAGAACGTAACAGGAAAAATTAATTTCAAGATTCCATATGCCTTCGGATACCAGGGCGGGTATGTTAAATTTGGAGGCAAAGTACGCATAAAAGAAAAGCGCCGCGATGTGGATGCTAACGTATTAGGGGCATATTTTACCTCATCAAATGTTTATCCAGGAGAAGGGGCGCCTTTAACCTTACCCGGGATTTCCGATGGCTTTGTAGATAACAACCTGTTGGATGATAATTACCGGGTTGACATGATCCCTTCTCCCGACAAATTAAGGGATTTCTATGAATTTTACCCCCAATTCTTTATCATTGACCGCACCAACTCCAAAGTTGAATCATATGCAACAGATTATGTGGCCCATGAAAATATTTATGCCGGTTATTTAATGCTCAGGCATGATATAGATAACCTCATGTTAATTGGAGGTATGCGCTATGAAAAAACGGATGTGGATTATGAAGGCCGCAAAATAGTAACAGTAAAAGACCGGTTTTCTGACCTTGACACCCTAACGGATAAGCGTACACACGAGTTTTTTCTACCCCAGTTCCAGGCAAAATATACCATCAATAACAATTTTAACATCCGTGCCGGATATACCCATACTTATTCCAGGCCCAATTTTGAGGATATCCTGCCCTACCGTGAAATAGAAAGAGAAGAAGTAACGTATGGAAATCCTAATTTGCAATATCCAACCTCCAGAAATATTGATTTGCTGGCTGAAAAGTACCTGCGTGGCGGTGGTTTGATCTCGGGAGGATTATTTTACAAACAAATTGACAATTTTGTTTTCTACTATAAACGCTTTGCCCATGAGGGTGATCCAAAAGATTACGGCCTGGTGGAAATAACCAAAGCCATCAACGGCCTTGAAGCATTTGTTTACGGTGCTGAGGCGCAAGTGCAGTCAAAACTCACCTTTCTGCCCGGAACACTAAGCGATTTTGGCATTTATGCAAACTATACCTACACGTATTCAGAAGCATTTATCAATGAACGGCAACCTGCTAATTATACAGATGCCGTGGTTATTTTTGGAGAAGATGACCTTGCCTCCTTTACAGTGGAAGGCGCAAGAGAGCAGATAAAACTGCCCGGTCAGGCAGAACATACCACCAACCTTGCATTTTACTACGATGGCCCCCGCTTTTATGCA
>JBEPYD010000155.1:0-6445 GCA_041641575.1 Bacteroidales bacterium | reverse complement strand
CAGATGCTGACCTTGATGAATACTACGGCGAGGCCTGGCATTTGGATTTTACTACCAGTTATACGCTTACGGAGTATATGAAAGTATTTGCGGATGTAATTAACCTGACCAATGCACCTTTAATTTTCTATCTTGGCACACGTGAACGCCTCCAACAGCAAGAGTTTTATTCGTGGTGGGGCAGAATTGGTATCAAGATGAATTTTTAAAAGTCTCATTTTTTTAGCATTCTCAGAGTTAACCTTAAAGCGTTTGCCCCCTAAATAAAATTACCGCCGAAATACAAACCGGCGGTAATTTGGTATATAAGAATTGGAAGGGTTTACAGAAATACAATATTTTGCTGCACCAGTTCAGTAAGGGTTAAAGCCGATACAATTGCCGTAAAAATATACCGCATTTACATAAACCTTCCTGCCATTAAACCTGTTGATTTAATAGGAAGCCCGTAATAAGAATATCCATTTTAATATCAACGATTTATGAAATATTATATCATCTCCCTGCTAAGCTTTTTGCTAATAACCGGATGCAGTTCCAATAACGATGCACCCGAACCCGGGCAAGAAATACCTGAGGGCAATGAAACCATTGCGCCCGATGAAATAGAAAATAAATGGCCTGAATATAAATCTACAATGTATCATTTCCGGCTGCCCCATCCACAGCAATGGTCAGTTATGGAATTTAACTTTGGCGAAAATATTCCGGTAATTAATGTTTTTCCTGAAACAGACCGAAACATGGTGCAATTACCCCTTACGGTGCATGCCATTGCAGGAGTTTCTTACATTGGTATTTATCCGGAAGGTTATGGTACGGAATTACCCATGGGCAGGGATCGTCCATTACAGGCAGGAAGTGACAGCCCTGTAAATTTTTCCATCAATGATAATGAATCGAAAGTATTCTTATTGGAAAATGACGCCCCTTGGGGGTACTTTATTGTACCGGAAAATCCGCCCGCTAACTGGAAGAATGGCTTTATATTCGCCCAGATTGCAGTGAATGATTTCCGCACCGAATGCATCGATAAAGAAACCGGAAAATTGCTGGACAGCCGCGATTGTGATCCAATGCTTGGCGATACAGTGAAGCGGTACGGAGCAGTGGATGAGCAGATGAAGGAGGAAGTAATCAAAATGCTGCAAAATATAGCTTTTTCAGAATCAGATAATGATAGCGCAGGTGATGCAACAGGCGGTGCGGGTATACACGTGGAAAGTCCACGTCCGCAATCTGTAATCAGTTTTCCCCTGCAGGTGAAAGGCGAAGCCCGTGGCAGTTGGTATTTTGAAGCTGAGTTTCAGGTTGCCCTGAAAAAAAATAATGAAACCATTTCAGAAGCAACTGTAAAGGCACAGGACAAATGGATGACAACTGATTTTGTACCGTTTAAAGCCACTTTGCCGGCGCCTGATCAATCGTTAAAAGGCCAGGCAAACCTGGTTTTCAGCAACAGCAACCCTTCCGGGAAACCGCAGAATCAAAAAAAACATACAATTACGGTTGTATTGCCTGAATAATGATGCGTTTTATCTCCCCGGAATGTGGTTCTGAAGATAAAATAGTGAAAATATTTTTTGCAACAAAAAAATACCGCCGGGGCAAAGCGGCGGTATTCAAGTCATGCAAGATCTAGAAAACAGAAGGAAGGTTATCTTTTTACTTTACCGGATGGAAAAGCATCTCCGGTTTTGTTCATCAAATCGTATGTTACATGATCTGCCGCACTTGCTGGTATATCAGCCACCATTGGTTTTAGCTGGAAAGGAGCGGCTGAATTGTCGGGTTCGGGTTCAATGGAAATTACCGCTTTACCACCGGAAAGATCAGTGGGGAACATCAGTCCTGCAGGCGCATTCATCACAAGATCTTCGCCCGGGAATGGGGGCCCAGAGGCATCTGTACCACTGTAAGGAGCAGCATAGTCGGCCATGGTGCCATCTGAGAAACGACCTGTAGTTACGGGCATTCCGTCAATCACCACCCAGCCTTCATAAACCCAGTTGGCGGGCAGAGAAGGAAGATTTAATCCGGCCATGGGAGAACCACCCTCAAGGCTGAGGAACCAGATGCCGCTCAACTCATCATCTGTTGTAGTAGTGGTAGGTGTAGCCAGGATATATTTACCGGCAGCACTGCTGATGTCGTTTCCCAGCGCTGCGCCGTGAGCCACACTTACATTCGCCATGCTTCCTGAAAAGGAGCCTCCGAGCAGTTTGATGTCCGAAGGAGCCGGGTCGTTGTCCGGCACAGGCTCAATACTTAAAACAAAATCGGTGGCTGCGCTCAGATCATCATCAGAAACTTCAAAGCTGGTTTCTGATAGATTACCGGATGCATCCACGGTAAAAGTTCCGGTACTTAAAGGGGTGCCATTCACAATAATCCATCCCTCGTATTGCTCATCGGCACCCAACGAGGCCAGGTTTTCAATATCAAGTTCCAGATTAGATTTAGGATCTTCCGGCTCTTTCTCGCAGGTGAAAAGAAAAAACGGAAACGAGAATAACACAAATAATTTTTTCATAATAATCAGGTTTTTTAAAGGTTAATGATAAAAATATCAACACCGTAAAAGTAAACTCCTGTTATCACGAAAGTATCACGAAAGGGTAAAGTTTGTGTAAAGGCCCGGGCCTGAAATAAAGTAGTGAAAGTTATTTGATTGTTTCGGAAAATAAGCACTTCTACAAGGCTTTTCATAGCTCCCAGGAATTTAAAGTAAGATGGGAAAAGGGACTTTAAAAATATGTCACGCATTTTAAATGCGCGCCAGGCGGCATTCCAGGGTATGGATGATTTGGTTGTTTTGGTGGTAAAAGCCAACAACAAGACTTCCGGAGTTAATAATTGGGACCTTGGTACAAAGCGCCAATAATCGTTGCTACCTTTTAGCCTATAATATTAAAATGTTAACCTCAGATTTACATTGGGTGTAATGCGCAATGCATGTTGGGAAATCTGCTGAATCCGGTTATCAGCATCTCTATAATAGAAAATATTAATTTCATTATCCCTGTTTAACACGTTCCACAATGAGAAACCGAATACTCCATTCACATTTTGCCAATCAAACCTGTATTTAGCGGAGATATCCAGCCTTACAAAGTCAGGCAATCGGGAACTGTTGGGTTCATTATATATGATTTCTGTATTCGTTTGATTAATCTCATTTACAGGCTTTGTGAAGGGTTTTCCGGTGCGGTAGTTCACGCCCCCGGAAAATTCTAACTGGTTTACTTTATAGCTCGCACCAAAGGTTAAACTATGTCGGATATCAAAATTATTTGGAAATGTTGATGGAACAAGAGAACTAAAATAATAATCGTTCTTGGCAAAAGTGTAGTTCAACCAAAGGTTTGATTTTCTGAAACGGTTATTCACCAATACTTCAACCCCGTTTACACTGTATCCTCCAGTGGCATAAACATATTGAAATTGATTTTGAAAGCCCTGGCTGGGGGTAATAATTCCGGTAACCTCTTTTGTAAACGCTTCAACAGATAACAATAACTTATTGCGGTTATATTGAGTGCCTGCTGAAAAATGCCTGCTCTGAATGATGGGTACACTTTGATTATTGGACAGCACCCATCTTCGTTTCTCAATGCCCAGGAAATCGGTTTGAAAATCTATTAACTGTGTGGTGTACTGGCTTTTCCTTTCGGCCAAAAACTCAAAAGAAATATATTCACTGAGTTCAACATTCAAAACTGCTCTGGGTTCCCACATCAATGAACTAAACTCTGGCAAATAATTCGAACGCACACCAAAGCGTAAATAGGCTTTATCAAAAAGATTGTTTACTTCTGCTTCGGTATAAAAAGAGTGGACTATCAAAACATCTTTTGCATCTCTTTCATAGTCCGGTTTTAAAATATTGTCTGCATTTCTGATACCCATTTCATTAAATTGATACCCACCCAGTAAACTCAGATTTTCATTGAGCAGGTAACGGGTATTTAATTTCAATCCCCAATCTATAATTTCATTCTTCTGCAGGTGATTTTGCCCGTTTACAGGGTCAGCATTCAGGGCGTCTAAACTGTAAGTTGATAGAAAAGCGGAAAAATGAGAGGTAAACTGATTGTTCCAGTTACGCTTATATTCCAGGTTTGATAACAGACTCGCTTGACTTAAAAAACTGTTTTTTTTCAATAAAGTGTCATTAATTGTAGCCCTTTCCTCAAATTCGAAATTATTATTAATATGCAATACGCTAAGGGTTATTTTATCTCTGTTTGTAATGTCATAAATAAATTTTGCACTTACATCATAGAAAGAAAAATGCTGACTATCCTCAGAAATGGTGTCAAAACTATTGAGTTGCTCAATAACCCCCGCGTGCTCAAATGCCCGCTGATAATAACTTTTGTAGGTGGGGGTAACCACTAAATTGTTTAGGGAATGTCTTGCACCAAAAATGACAGATGTTTTTTTAGTTAAAGGTGTACTTATCATAACATCGGCGCTTACCATGTTTATACCGGTTGATACTGAAAACTTGTTTGCCAGATGTTCTTGCTGCCGCATGTCGATAATTCCGGAAACGCCTTCGCCATAGATAACACTTGCCCCGTTCTTTATAATCTTTGATTTATTTACCAAATGGGAATTGAAGGCTGAGATAAGCCCATAGAAATGTCCGGTTTGATACATTTTTACGCCATCCCACAACACAAGGTTTTGGTCGTTTGTGCCTCCGCGGATATTTATATCGGCGACTGACTCATTTATACTTAATAAACCGGGAAATACCTGTGCAGCATGCAATACATCCGGCTCTGACAAACCTGGCAGCACATCCAGATGTTTTAAATTCACCTCTAATGCCCCGTCTTTAAGTTTATTTATGCCCGTGGCTAAATAATCGATGGTAACCTCTTCAATGGCTAAAATATCCGCAGTAAGTTCAATAAATAAAGCTTTGGGCGTATGAGTATTCACATTTATCACACGTTGCCGGTAACCAAAGTACCTTACTGTTAAAATTGAGTCGGCTTTGGGATTTAAGGTAATGGAAAACTGCCCCAGATTGTTGCTGATTGTTTGTGTTTTGCCTGAAAATATTACTGCACCAGGCAACGCTTCTTTTGTTTGCCTGTCTGTTATTACCCCTGTTACGATAACTTCCGGCTCCCCTTTTTGAATGGCTATATAACGGGCATTAAGCTTTGTAAATTTTAGGCCGGTTTGTTTTTGAATTTCTTCAATATATTCATCCAGTGACAGGTCATTTCCGGGTATTTGCACATACACCTGGTTAATATTTTCATCGGCATAGGTAAAAACTACATCAAACTGCTGCTCAAGTTTGTGCAGAAATTCTCCCAGGGGCGTTGGGTTTGCTTTCTGCGCCTGGGCAAAATGGCTCAGATTTGTAAAAAGTAAGCTGGCAAAAAATAGGAATATGATTTTATTCAGCACTTATTACAATTTTGTTTTCATTTACCCTGTAAGATAAATTGAGAGGAACGGTAATAGATTTTAGTGCAATTTCCAGGTTATGATGTGAAAAACTACCTGTGAAACGTTGATGCATATCAACTTTTGCAGCCACAGTGTTAACATTATATTGTCTTTCCAGTTCTTCCAGTACAAATTTCAGCGGTACGCTTTCAAAGCTGCTTTCACCATTAATCCAATCAGGCATGGGTTTATTCAGAACTGTGTATTGTTCCTCTTTTCCGTTTAATACCCTATATGCCATGTTGGGTTTTAAAATTACTTCATCGCTACTGGTAGTTACTTTTACAGCGCCCGAATAACAGGTGACTTCATAATAATTTTCCCAGTTTTTTACATCAAACTCGGTTCCTAAAACAGTTACTGTTCCGTGGCTGGTAATAACATTAAACTGCGAGCCTTTGTTTACCTTAAAAAAAGCTTCTCCATCTAATTCTATATTTCTTGTTTTGTGCCATTTTTTTTCATTAAACTTTATTTTAGCGCCTGCATTGAGCTTGACAAGAGAGGAATCAGGAAGATAAACTTCATGTGCTTCAGCAATCCATTCCTGATTGTTTATTCTCTGGTTTATATATGTATAGGAAAAATAACCCAATATTACTGCCACAATTAATATGGCTGCTATTCGCAACAGCGGAGTTAATCTGCTATATAATGTAATTGTTTTTTTAGGTTGAAATAAATTATCAGATAGCCTGGCATATTCAGATTTCACATCATAGCCGGGAGATTTGAAATTTTTAACCGCTTCAAGCAGCTTGTCAATTTGAGCAAACGCTTCACTGTTCTCAAATTCATCTCTTTCTGCTTTTGAAAGCTCGCCGGAAAGCCATCTTTTTATTTTATCTTCGTTTTTCATGTTATTATTCTCTTACAAATAGAACAGATACAGCTTTAAAATTCCTACCATCATTCAACTAAAAATTTTCAATCTCTACTTTTTCCTTTAAAATCTTCAACGCTGTGTAAA
>JBEPYD010000154.1:0-8590 GCA_041641575.1 Bacteroidales bacterium | reverse complement strand
GGGCTGGCTTAATACTTCGCCAATAATTACAGCACGCCAACCAAAAGCCATGGCATTAGATATGCCATTAAATATTACAGGAAGTGAGGCGGGCAGGTAAATGTCTCTGATGAGTACATGCTTCGGTAGCTTATAAATACCTCCCATTTCCACGTATTTTTTATCTGTATTGCGCAGTCCATCAATTATGCTGATGGTAAGCACCGGAAACATGGTAAGTATGGCAATGAACACGGGCACCTGTGGCGGGTTAAACCATATCAGTGCCAGGAGTATAAACGATATAACGGGCAATGTTCTCAGGGCAACCAGCAAGGGATAGAGGAATTGACGAAAAGCTTCGTTTAATCCTGCTGGTATTCCCGTAAGCATGGAAAGGAAAAAAGCTATTGCAAAGCCAGCCATCCCCCGTAAAATTGTAGTGGCAAGGTGCATCCCAAAACCCGGGTTGGCCATGTTTTTTACTCCGCTTTTTAGTACATCAACCGGGGAAGGTAAAATCAGCTGGGAATCCATAGCCCGGGCTGCCAGTTGCCATACCAACAATAAAAAGAATATCCCGGCAAGGTTAAAACGATGTTTGTAGATATATTTTACACCTGGAACATGCTTCATAAAGAATCAGACTCTGTGTAAGAATAAAAAAAATCATCTTCGGGTATTTTTCCACCGATAATATCAGGATTAAATGCATGAAAAACGGTTAAAAAACCGAGAAGCTGATTTTTAATCTCACTTGCTTTGGCATAATGAATTTCAGAACGGTTGTAAGCTTTTACTGCCATAGATGAATCCGGCAGCAAATCATAAATTGTGGCAAGTTTTGCAGATTTTCCGATGTTTAAGTTTACGGAATTCACCTGCGCTTCAATATGCTCAAGAACTTTTTTTGCAAGTGCCGGATCTTGTTTAGCAAATGAAGTGTTTATAACAAGTGCGGTCTGAAAGAGCAGTGCTGTATCCTGATGAATTTTTCGCCATTCTTCCGAAAGGTTGAAAACACTTTTTAAGGCTTTATTTTTTTCTGAAGCAAAAGTACCCAGGGGCTCTGAAAGTACAGCAACTGGAGCTTTTCCTGCTGCAGCAGCATTGGCAAGGGCTTCATGTGTGGGAAAAGAATAATTGAGGGTAATATCTTTCTCCGGGTCCAGTTGATGGGCATTTAGAAGGTAACGCAATATGATATCGGGTGTAATTCCGCGACCCATTGAGTAAATTTCCCTGTTTTGAAGGTCACTCCATTCTTTAATGGTGCTGTCTGCATACAGGTATAAGGAGCCCCAAACAGGCACACCTGCAAGTTTATAAGGTACTTCCCTGTTGTAAAGCAATACTGACATGGTACCCGGTAAAAAAGCAAGGTCAGTTTTTTCTTTAAAAAGATAGGGTTTTGCCTGCGCGGGCTCATCCAGCAGGATGATATCAAAAAAAATCTCTTTATCGATATCAGGCTCATCTATAAGGTTTATAATGCTCATGGCAGAGGGTCCCCGCAACGTTACCACGGTAACGACATTACCTTTTTGATCGTTTTTATCAGGCAGGCAGGATGAAAATCCAAATACCATCCCTGCAGAAAGAAATATGTTTAAAATCAGCCTCATTTTTTTTACGAAGGTACGAAAATAACCAATAATAGCTTTTAATCCGGCAAACTACAAAATATCAAAAACTATATGTATTGCCTCTTGTTCTACAAATAAAACCTAAAATTATGGCTGATACTATATTTGATCATTTAACTGACGAAGAATCAACATATTTGCTTGAACATAAGGCAAAATATCCTAAAGAAAAATTACATTTACCCGGTCCTGATTTTATTGACCGAGTGTATGCAAATACAGACCGTCCTGTAAGGGTTCTGAATAATCTGGCAAGGATATTCACACATGGAAATCTTAAAAATACCGGATATTTATCCATTTTGCCCGTAGATCAGGGGATAGAACACAGTGCCGGAGCCTCCTTTGCACCCAATCCGGATTATTTTGATCCTGAGAAAATTGTGCTCCTTGCCCTGGAAGGCGGATGTAACGCCGTAGCCTCCACCGTTGGTGGTTTATCTTCTGTAGCACGTAAATATGCCCATAAAATTCCATTTATCGCAAAAATAAATCATAATGAATTGCTCTCATATCCAAATACTTATGATCAAATCATGTTTGGAAGCATTGATACGGCTTATGAAATGGGAGCAGCTGCTGTTGGTGCTACCATTTATTTCGGATCAGAGGAGAGTAACAGGCAAATACAGGAAGTTTCAGAAGCTTTTGAATATGCCCATAATCTTGGAATGGCTACTATTCTATGGTGTTATGTGCGTAACAAGGCCTTCCGCAACGATGAAAATAATTACGAAACAGCGGCAGACCTTACCGGACAGGCCAATCACCTTGGGGTAACCATTAAGGCCGATATTATTAAACAAAAGCAGGCTACTACAAATTATGGTTTTAAGGATATAGGGTTTGGTAAAACCGATGACCGGGTATATAATGATCTTGCTTCAGATCATCCGATAGACATGACGCGTTACCAGGTGATGAACAATTATATGGGACGTGCCGGCCTGATAAATTCAGGAGGTGGCACAGGAAAAGATGACTTCAAGCAAGCCATAAAAACAGCCATTGTGAATAAACGCGCCGGAGGCATGGGACTCATCTCTGGTCGTAAGGCTTTTCAACGTCCGATGGAAGAAGGTGTAAAATTACTAAACCTTATTCAGGAAGTTTTTAGGGATGATAAGATTACGATAGCCTAAGATATATACATAAGGGATCTGATACTCCCCGCAACCTTTACTTTATAATGTGCATCATTTTATTAAACCATTAAATTATTGATGCATGAAACATTTTGTTTTGTTTTTAACCATTATAGTTTTATTTGCATATTGTGATCAGGCTCAGGAAGAAGAGAATGAAGGTATTACCGGTATTTGGAGGCTGACGGAAGTACTTGCTGATCCCGGAGATGGCAGTGGGGTTTTCCGGGAAGTGGAAAGCGGGAAGGAAATCACGTTCTATGAAGATGGCACTGTAAAATCAAACGGACAGCTTTGCCGAATGTCGGACGATGACACAAATCCTACAGAAGGTTATTACTCGCTTGAAGATTCCACAATAATTTCAGGAGATTGTACCTTGCAATTTAAGATTGAGAGTGGTATACTTATTATCCATTACCCCTGTATAGAACCCTGTGGAGAAAAATACGTGAAAATGCCTTAGCTGCTCCATAGTTTTTAAAATAAAATGAATTCCTTATCTTTATAGAAAATCAACCATTTTATATTCTACTTATGGAAAAAAGGAGGGCGTTTTTAAAATCATTGGCAGTGCTAACTTCCGGCATAATGGTTTCTGATAAACTGATGGCCGGAGGCATAACAAGTTATACCGACAAGCTGGGGAGTATACTACCCTTGCGAGAGCTGGGAAAAACCAACGAGAAAGTTACCATGCTTGGACTTGGCGGCTATCATGTAGGATGGACCACTGAAAGGGATGCGCAGGAAGTGATAGAAACGGCCCTTGAAGGGGGAATACGATTTTTTGATACGGCAGAATCATATGATGATGGTGGGAGCGAACGCCGGTATGGAAAATATCTCGTACCCAAATACAGAGACGAGGTATTTATTATGACAAAATCGCAAGCCAATACCGCAAAAGAAGCGCAGGAACACCTGGAAGGCTCGCTGAAAAGATTGAATTGCGATTATATTGACCTTTGGCAAATTCATTCCCTACGCACCCCCGAAGATGTGGAGAACCGGCTTGATGAAGGTGTGCTTGAGGTTTTTAGAAAAGCGAAGGAAGAAGGTAAAGTAAAATATATTGGGTTCACCGGACATCAAAATCCTTACGCACACCAAAAAATGATGGAAAAAACATCTGATAGTAATCCTTTTGCTACGGTACAGATGCCTTTGAATGTTGTTGATCCCCACTGGCATAGTTTTACGGAAAACGTGCTACCTGATGCGCTTGATCAAAACCTGGGTATTCTGGCCATGAAAACCCTTGCCGATGGCCGCTTTTTTAAAGAAAAACGGAGGCTGGATAAAATACAATACACCACGGATAATCCACTCGTTCCAAATGCCATCAGTATAAAAAGCGCCTTACATTACGTTTGGTCTCTTCCTGTAAGTGTATTGATAACCGGTGCCGAGAATAAAACCTATCTGCAGGAAAAAATAGATTTGGCACACGATTTTGTTAAAATGAAAGAGTCTGAACGTCTGACTCTTGTTGAAAGTGTAGCCGGATATGCCGGTAACAAAGTGGAATATTATAAAAAAGCATAAAAACTATTGATCCGGCGCTTCAATAATTCCCAAAGATTGTAAAAACCTGTCGGCCTCCAACATGGTTTCTTTGTGAAATTCGGGATTCCGTGGATTGAAGAAACCATGCCCGGCACCCTCGTACAATACAAGCTTACATTGGCCACCGGTTCGTTCCATCACTGTGCAGTAATATGCTGCCGTTTCTACTGGAATGAGCTTATCCTCTGTTCCCAGCAGGAAAAGGGTAGGGGGTGCCAAAGAGTCCAGGTTATGCAGGGGCGAAAATTCTTTATAAGCTTTCCCTACGCGTTCATAGCCATATCCACCGGGCCCATTGTCGATTACCGGGTTAAACAACAGTAAAGCTTTTGGAACCGGAGAAATGCTTAGATTATCAATAGGGTCATTATATGCCTCAATTAAGGCCGTGGCGGCTGCCAAATGTCCACCGGCAGAGCCTCCTCCTGCAACCAACCGGCTGGTGTCAATTTTAAAGTTGTTGGCGTTACGTTTGACATAGCGCAGGGCCGATTTTGCATCCATTAATGCCTGAAAAGGAGTGGTGCCGTGCTTTTTTGCAATTCGGTATTCAGGAGCGAAAACCACCATGCCACGGCTGGCAAAATATCTGGCCTGGTTTTGAAAATGTTTGGTATTGCCACCTGACCAGCCTCCGCCGAAGAAAAATACCAGTGCCGGATATTTCTCTCCCGTATCATAGCCCTGCGGGTAATAAATATCCATGATCAGTTGCACTGTATCTGCTTTTTTAAAAACAATAGTTTCAGGCTCCTGCGCAACAAGGTTCATTTGCATAAAAATCAGGAGAATAAATCCTGTAAGCCTAACTTTTTTCATTAATCAGATAGTTTTAAATTGATGTTGCGCCGGATTGATCTGAAATACTCACCGGTAGCCACTTCTACGTAGGCTTTACCGTCACAATCATCATGAAAATTTAATAAGAGCGTTCCCAGGTCGATATTTTCACCGGCTTTAATGTTCTGGATAAATGCACTCCCTTTATGCGGATTTAGTTGGCACAGGTCACTTGTAAATGAGGCTTCAATGAGCGCATGGTATCTGATGCCTCCGGATTCAGAGGTGGCCTCTGCAATCTGGCCTCCGCCATTCACTTCATAAGTGTCGTCATATACATAATTACTGGTATTGTTCCGGGCAATATTTACAAACCACACATTTTGGCTTACAGCCACAAATACATCATCAGGTTGTGATTCATCAAGACGGGCCATTTCAAGGTTAAATTTAGGCTCGGAAAGGCTAAGGTTAAGAAGGGTGTCAGAACCGTAACCCAGCACTATATCTTGTTTTGCAAATGCGGTTACAATTTTACCGTTTGCCATTTCCTTAACGGGAACGGTATAAATGCCATAAAACTGGTAACGGCCATTGAGGACATCAATATCAGTGAAAACTGCGGAGAAAACTCCTGAATTTCCAGTCCATACGCCAGCAATTGTTATTTTGCCGTTTTTTGTGTTGAAAGGCAAGGGTGTATTTTCATTTATATGCAATGTGAGAATAGCTGAACCACTTATCCCATCTTGATTGAGTTTGCGAACAATAACATTAGGCGGTAATTTCTCACCCCTGAATAATGCACTTGCCACAGACGCACAATAGCCAATGGTGGCTGCCGTTTTAAGTCCGTCTTTCAAGGGTGTAATGTCAGGATCCTGGCGCCATTCAGAGACTTTTTTGCAACCAGAAAAGCAGAGTAAAAAAAGAAAGAATAAGAGAAAATTGAAGAATCTCATTATTTGTTAGCCTTATATGTTTGAAAATACGACAATTAATGTCTACAAGTTACGGTTTTTTTGGTTTATGGATCCTGGGCTATGGATATGCGGTTAAAGTTTACGGATAAATTTACTGAAGTATTTTCAATTGTTAATTACAGTTTGATGCTTAAAGATTTAACCAGGAATGCACTAATGAAGTTGGTTTTTTGAATCAACTATTTACGAGAATATAATATCATCCCTGTTTAGATGTCTGCAAACAAATTCTAAGCGTTTCGAATAATTGCTCACAAATTCGAATAACCAGGTATTCGTGACTGCGCGGTTTAAGTCAAAAAAAAGACACACCTGATTAAACACAATTTCAATCTTTTATATATGATGGAACCGGAAAAACACAATCATTCGTAATTGTTCATGATTAAACCAGCATTACCCGCGAAGCAAAAAGCAATAAAATAATACATAACAACAAAACGTTATAGATGTTCTCCTTGCTTTTTAGTACTAATTGGAGTAAATTTGTTTAAAATACTTACAGATTTTATGAACAAAAAGTTGAAGAAAATATCATTAGGGTTTGCAAATCAAAAGTTTGAAGCCGGTATACATATCTGTCAGATTTTTAATAGTGATGAAGAACGACAAAATGCTACCGTAAATTTTATTATCAGTGGTTTACAGTCAGATGAGAAAACCGCATGTTTTTCAGAGATAGAATGTGAAAAAACGCTTACTTCTTTTTTTGAAGAGAAGGGGCTGATATATAAAGAACTTATTCATTCCGGAGATTTTACCATATCTAAAACAGGTGAGGTGTATTTTACTGAAAACAATTTCAATCCCGACAGAATGATAAAACTTTTACGTGAATTCTTTGAATCTTCACGGGCAAAGCATTCCGGCGCCAGGGTAATAGGAGAAATGACGCCTGAAATAGAACACATTGAAGGCGGATCAAAATTACTGGAATATGAAGCAATGGTGAATATGCTGGTAGAAGAATATCCCATAAATGCTGTTTGCCAATACGATGCAAGGGCTTTTGATGGCTCAACTATTCTTGACGTTTTAAAAGTACATCCTTACATGATTGTTAAGGGTAACATAGTACAAAACCCCTTCTACGAAAAACCGGAGGAATTGCTTAATAAAAATAATGCCCCTGGTTAATGTCTGAAAACCTAAATGCCAAAATACTGGGGCAATTGCTCCTGATGCAGAATGTTGTAATAAATTTACCTGATTTAAAATCCATTTTCAGTTTTGTTTGCAGAGGCCTCCAGGACATACCCGGAGTGGATAATGTTTCTATATATAATGAGCCAGTTACTGAAAAAGAAAAATCAGATAAAATATTTTATTTTGATATTTCACTAAATAACTTCTGTTATGGTGAGGTGAAAATATATTTAAACGAAAGAGAATTATTTCTGCCATACCTTGCATATATCCAGAACTTTGTATTTATGCTTGGTGTAATTCTTGAAGAAAAGAAAAAGCAGGATCTAAATCAAATATACCAAAAGGAGCTTGAGAAAAAGGTTGAGGAGAGTACCCGTGAACTCAGGCTTGAAAAAGAAGCGCTAATAAAATCGCAGCACAGATTTAAGGATTTGCTTTCAAATATTAAATTGCTGTCCTTTATGCTGGATGGAGATGGCAACATCATATTCTGTAATAACTTTCTTTTGGATATTACCGGATATACTTATGAAGAAGTTGTGCGTAAAAACTGGTTCGATATTTTTATTGAACCCTCAGAAAAACAAGAGTTGAAATCAATTTTTAACCGACTTATTCAGCAGAAAACGGGAGCGGTAAATCATGAAAATAAAATAGTTACCAGAAACAAAACTCACCTTGTAATCTCCTGGAGCCACACTGCTTTGTACGATACGAGAGGAAATGTTACCGGTATTGCCAGCATTGGAGAAGATATTACTGTGAAAAAGCAAAATGAGTTTTTGCTTAGAGAAAAAAATGAAGAATATGAGGCGTTAAACGAAGAGCTGAGGCAGGCAAATGAAGAGCTATGGGAGGCAAAACTAAAAGCAGAGAAAGCCAATCAGCTTAAAACTGAATTCCTGCGTAACATGTCGCATGAAATTCGCACGCCCATGAATGGCATTATAGGTTTTTCTGACATGCTCCAGGAGGAAGGGATGACACCTGAAAAGATCAACTATTTCTCAAGGATTATTAAAGATAGCAGTTCTCAGCTCCTGCGAATAATCGATGATATTCTTGAAATATCCATTCTTGAAACAGACAAAATATCTCCCCTGGAGGAGGAATTTAACCTTAACGACCTGCTGATGCAGCTTTTTGCTGTATTTAACTTAAAAGCCCGGGAACGGAACATTCCCATTTACCAGAAAAAGGCTTTAAAAGACAAGGATAGTTTTATTATTACAGATAAAACAAAACTGCTTAAAATCCTGAATAACCTGCTTGAGAATGCGCTTAAATATACGGATGAAGGATTTTTAGAGATTGGATATACAATTGAGGATGAAAACCT
>JBEPYD010000153.1:0-8602 GCA_041641575.1 Bacteroidales bacterium | reverse complement strand
GCCGGGTCCATATTAGGCGCCCTGATAGCAGCTGACCTAAACGAAAAGATGATGCGCTACACCATTGCTGCACTGCTGTTTATCATGTTTTTCCTTATACTCTACAAACCCGACCGCTGGGTTAAAGGAAAAGCCGGACAGGTAAGCAGCAAGCCCACCTTTGTTCGTGTGCTCATATTTTTTGCCATTGGCGTTTACGGGGGCTTTATACAGGCCGGAGTGGGTTTCTTCTTGCTTTCGGGCCTGGTGCTCGGTGCAGGTTATGACCTGGTAAAAGCCAATAGCATTAAGAACTTCATTGTAATGATATACACGATTTTTGCCCTGGCCATTTTTATTATGAACGACCAGGTAAACTTCACTTACGGGCTGCTCATGGCCGTTGGCAGCATGGGCGGAGCATGGCTGGCTTCAAAACTTGCCATTGACAAAGGTGCACAATTTGTACGTTATATCCTGCTCATAATGATACTGGTTTCCGCCATTGAACTGTCAGGCTTTCGGGAATATCTCTTTGGATTTATATTCCGGAGATAAAGTTTTGTTAAGAATAAGCTTTGAAGCACTTATGCTGTATAAAAGAATGACTTAAGTCTTCTGGTATTATTGTATCAATATGATATATTGCCTTCGGCTTAAGGTCATGCCCTATTTACTTCCTTTTCTGAACCTGGCTGTATGAAGATTTCATTTTGTTGGTAACCTTCTGATAACGCTTCATGATAAACAGCGGGCATGAATTAAATACCCCGGATAAAAATGGAAAAACACCCAAAATCCCCCACCACGACTGGTAAATAATGCCTGCAATAAAAATGGCAATTCCTATCCCTGTGCGCAGTACTCTACCAGCTGGGGAATAACTAAATTTTTCTAAATTGAATTTCTTCATATTTTTTAAATTTTCAAGTACTAATTATGTATTAATCCAGAAACATCTTTGTATAAAATATGGATAATTTGCTGCTAATATCAAGTGCTTCTTTTTTTAAATAACCACGAATTCACGAATAATTTCTTATTTCAAATTGTAAGCATGTATTTGATACTTTATTATAGAGCTCAAAATGTTTATTTTAGTTATCTAAATAATGATGATATATTTATTCACACAAAGATGGTTGATAATTTTTTCGCTTCAACAGTAATTTTGAGGTAAAAGTAGTCCGTAAAAATGATGCATACAGTGACCATAGTCACCAGATAAAAAAAATGATTACCATGAAATTATTTGTTCTGAATTTAATGCTTATTGAAAGCTTGATGAAGAAAAAGAGCAAAAGGCATAGGTGGGGACAGAAGGGATAAAAAAGAAATAACTAAACGCAAATCGGTTGAGGCAAAGTTCGTGTCACACCTTCAACTGCAGTATGATATTGATATCCCTGCCTCTTCTGCATCCATTACTCTCAACTAATGAAAAGATTAGAAATACTTCCTATTTTTTAATTATACCGGGCTGGCATTGTATGATATTAGCGATACGCATGGATATATGGGCGTCGCGCATTCAAGAAAATATATTTAATCACGTAAAACACTAAAAAAGCGTGTATCAGATTCGATACACGCTTTTAAAATATATAAGTTTTATTCTATTTGCTTAACACCTTAAATTCCACCCGTCGGTTCAGCTCACGGCCTTCCTCTGTATCATTTGGTGCAATAGGTTGGGTGTAGGCATATCCTTTGTATTCTAAACGGGAGGGTTCAATACCTTGTTCAACCAGATAATCAACAACTGATTTTGCCCTTTCTTCAGAAAGTTTCATATTTGAACGCATTGAACCAACATTATCTGTATGGCCGGAAATCTCCAGACGAATAGATGGGTTGTTCTCAAGGAATTTTACCACCTGTTGTAAACTCTGGTAACTTTCTGTTTTCAGTGTAGCTTTTGCAAACTCAAAGAAAATATTTTCAAGCACAACTTTGGCACCCACTTCTACTCTGTCAATCAGGAAGTCTTTGTACACAATCTGATCACTGGTATTGGGATCAATATCCACCACATCTAAATAGAAAAGATAACCCCGAGCCATAATTTCAACCCCATAGGCTTTCTTTTGCGGTAGATTGATATGATATTCACCCTTTTGGTTTGAAACCGCAGTTCCAATCACACGACTTTCATCGGTATCAATAAGTTCAAGTTTTGCAACCACTGGTTCCTGATTTTCAGAATCAAGAATTTTTCCTTTCATAATAAAAGCGGTGTCCAGCACCATTTCCTCCACCGGATAGAAAAAAAGCGAATTTACCGTATCCCCAAAGAATGCCACAAGGTCTTCCTCTGTGCTGATGATGGCTTCCTTTTCCTCTCCCAGGTAAATAATCCGGTAGAGATCCTTTGCTCCTATTCCGCTTTCCCGGATGGCCGTGTAGTAGGCGTATTTTTCATTATCAGAAGGTGTGTAGAACAGCTCGTCATCAGGAGTATTAATGGGATACCCCATATTCACAGGTGTTGACCATTTTCCCACCTCGTTCATCTCTGAATAAAATACATCGTAGCCACCCATGGAATTATGTCCACGAGAGCTGAAATACAAAACTTTTCCAGCAGAATCAATGGCTATTGCTTCCTCATCGTATATGGTATTCAGTGTATTGCCAATATTTCTTGGTTTTTCCCATTGCCCTTTATTATTTAGCCGGCTGTAAAAGATGTCTTTGCCACCAAGGGTTTCATCCTCCCGACTGCTAACAAAAAATATCGTTTTCCCATCTGCAGTACTTGCCAAATCAGTTTCGCGTTCTTTGGTATTAAACTTTCCTTTTAAATCTTTTGGCTTGCGCCATTTATTCTTTTTTGTATTGTACTCACTCTTTACCAGTGTTCCCCGCTTTTTGTACCCATCATACAGGTAAAAGGTTTTGCCATTATCAGCAAAAGCCAGCGGCGCCATGTTATAATCCTCGTCAAGGTTTTTATGGGCTGGCTGAGCTCTGGAAAATTTATCTCCATTTTTGTCAGTTACAAAAATGTTTTCAAGAAATTTATTATCGAGATTGGAACGGTCATCCTCTTCCTCAGTACTGCGACGGGATGCAAAATACATTTCTTTAAAATCAGGGGTAAATACAGTATTATAATCATCATATACCGAGTTTACATTTTCACCGAGATTTTGGATAATTACCCTTACAGGTTCCTGCACCAACTGCTTACCATTGTTACATTCTTCAATATTACGTGTGGTGCGTTGCAGGAGACCGGGATTATTTTTGGTTTCTTTTATGGTAAGATTGCTCAGATAAGCATTGTAATGGTCTATGGCAAGATCAAACTCCAGCACATACTGATAAGCACGGCCAATTAAAAAATTGATATCTGAAGCCACAAGATCATCGATTTCATGAGCCTTTGCCAGGTATTTAATGGCCTCATATTTATCATCGGTATATAAATAACATACCCCAATCCGGTAATTTAATTCAGGATTATCCGGATTATATTTGTATGCTTTTAAATAATGTTCGCGTGCCTGACGATAAGTTCCTATTCCCGCTTTATAGAGCTTATTTCCTTGCTTGATGTTTTTCCATGCAGATTTAAACCCTGCATCTTTTCCTTCAATTCTAAACTCACTCTTTTTTATTTTCACCTTATCGCTTTGGGCAGTAGCAGCCTGAATATTAAAAAATAAAACCAGTATTAGGCCTATTGTGACGGATATTTTCATCTTATTGTGTCCTTTTTTCGATACTTCAATTATTGACATTCGCTTATGTATTGTGCGGCTTCTTCCACGTTTAGTGAAGCAGCGGTATTCCAGTCCTCACAGGCGCCTTCAAGATCACCGGTGAGTTCCTTTGCAAAGCCCCTGTTAAGATAAGCAGCACCATATTCCGGATTTAATTCCAAAGTTTGGTTAAAGAGCTCAATTGCACCTTCATAATCTTGCATTTTTACAAGCGTATTTGCAAGGTTATTCATGGCAAATAAATTCTCTTCTTCTATTGCGAGCGCAGCTTTAAAATCAGCCGCTGCCAATTCATATTCCATTAGCTGATAATAAGCCTTTCCACGGTTATTGTATGCCAGCACAAACTCAGGGTTCAGGTTTAAAGCAACAGTAAAATCTTCAATAGCTCCGGCATAATCGCCAAGTAAAATTTTTACACTTCCCATGTTGTTATAACCCATAGGAAAACCAGATTTATAATTCACGGCCTGACGGTAATCATACAACGCTCCCTGAAAGTCGTTGATAAACCGTTTGGCAGTTCCCCTGTCATGGTAGGCTAAAGCGTAATTATGGCGGCGTTCAATGGCAGACGTGAAGTCCGAAATCGCATTCTCGTAATTATCATTGATTAAATGAACCACGCCACGGTAATAAAATGATTCAGGAAAATCATATCCATTGCTGATGGCCTCATCAAAATAAGCTGCAGTGGCAGTTGCCGTATCTGTAAGCAGGATTAACAATCCCTTTTGAAAATATGCTTCTCCCAGGTCAGCATTGTAAGAAATGGCAAGGTCAAAATCTTCCATGGCACCTTGCTTATCGAAAAGCTGATACCGCGATTTACCTCTTTGCAGGTGGGCTTTTGGAAACGCTGGATTTACATTCAAAGCTTCTGTAAAGTGATCAATGGCTTTATCATAATTATTGCTATTTATAGCCATAATACCCTTATTATAAGCCACTCCGGAATTTTTCATAATCCTCATCCGCTCCATTTCTGCAGCAAAAGCAGCACTATCCTGCTGGGCCTGAAGATTAACCACGAGGACAATAAAAAAAAGAAAAAAGCCTGTTTTCTTTAACATTTTATAGATAGATTTTAGAATAAATTGATTTTTCATATACGCACGCAGACGTGTAAGGTTCTGTTATAATCGGCTTAAATACTAAAAAAAAGCATTGAAAGCTGGCCAAAATTAAAACATTCATAAAATAATAGCCTATTTTTGTATCTGTATTTATTTTGAATTGCTATATTTGGAGATAATCACAGAAGAAAAAGAATATGAAAACTGATCTGTCTTATTTAAAGGAGATGTCGGCTGGAAATGAAGACCTGATGAACGAAATGATTTCCATATTTAAAGAACAAATTCAGGAGTTTCGTCCGCAAATGGCTGCCCTTTATGAGCAACAGGATTATGACAAACTGGCAAAGCTTTTTCATAAAGCAAAATCTTCTGTTTCTATTATGGGACTAACAGATTTGGGGGCAGAATTAAAACAATTTGAACTCGATACGGCCGAGGGCAAAGGATTGGAACGTATCCCCTCATTTCTTGAAAAATTCAACGCAGAAACAAGTCAGGCAGTGGAAGAATTAAATGAATTTCAAAATAGAAAATAAAAGCATTTAAATTAATGTTACACATAGAGAAATCTGATGATATTGCGGTGGTGCATTTTGAAGATTTAACCAAACTAAACGCCCTTGTGGCGGAAGATGTTAAATCACAGCTAACCGGGGAATTTGAAACGCCTAATGCTCGAATGATTATCAGTCTAAAGGGTGTGCGATTTGTTGACAGTACCGGCTTTGGCGCATTTTTATCGGTTATGAAAGCTGCTAACAACAACCATGGCGAATTAAAATTATGTGAGATATCCGACTCTGTTATGGAATTGTTCAAGTTGCTGCAGTTGCACAATGTATTTGAAATTTACAATTCTGTGGAGGATGCGAAAAAGAGTTTTAACTAAATAAAAATACCCTCCCGGAATTTATACGGGTGCAAGATTTATCTGTTACTACTGCCTTTAGTGAATGAAAGTCAAACCTTGAGTATTCAGAATTTACAATTGCTTTTTAGCAGGCTTCATTCTATAATACCGACAATACTGTTGATGCATAAAGGTCGTTAACCGAATGCACTAATTCGAATAATATGTATTCATGAATTCGTGTTTAAATCACAAAATAGACACGGATATGTTGTCAATCTTTTGTTCCAGATTAACAAATCACGTGATTATCGACAAAACCAATTGATGTGATTTTCCCCATACTGTAAGATCTTTAATTTCAACTTTTAGTATTTGAATTCTTTTTCTTGTCTTCTCAATTCGGTCGGTCTACCGAAAATTCAATTCTAAAATAAACATTTTTCAAAAAAATTGCAGTAGAAACATATTTTTTAATTTCTAAATACCAGCCCATCGGCTTCTGCATCTATCACAACTTTCTTTTCTTTTTGAATTTCCTGCGAAAGGATTTTCTTCGAAAGTTCATTTAAAATCATGCGCTGAATAAGCCTTTTTACCGGTCTTGCGCCGTACAACGGATCAAATCCCAGCCGTGCAATTACGTCGGCTGCTGCATCGGTGATTTCTATTTGCACTTCACTCTGCGCCAGCATTTTCTTCACCCCTTCAAACTGCAGTTTCACTACTTGTTTCACTTCCTTTTCAGTGAGCGGGCTAAACATAATCAGCTCATCTATACGGTTCAGAAATTCCGGGCGTATGGTTTTCCGGAGAAGCTCAAAAACCTGATTTTTGGTTTTTTCAAAAACTGCTTCGCTATTTTGGCCGCCGCCTTCCATCATGTTTTCCTGTATAATGTGCGAACCAATATTAGATGTCATTATAATGATGGTATTCTTAAAATTCACCATACGTCCTTTGTTATCGGTTAGCCTGCCATCATCAAGCACCTGAAGCAGAATATTGAAAACATCAGGGTGCGCTTTTTCAATCTCATCAAGCAGTACCACAGAGTAAGGTTTACGACGGACGGCTTCAGAAAGCTGTCCCCCTTCCTCGTATCCTACATATCCCGGAGGCGCACCCACCAGGCGTGAAACGGAATGCCGTTCCTGGTATTCACTCATATCGATGCGGGTCATCAAATTCTCATCATTGAAAAGGAATTCGGCCAGTGCTTTGGCCAACTCTGTTTTTCCCACTCCTGTGGTTCCCAGAAATATAAAGCTTCCAACAGGCTTTTTTGAATCCTGCAGGCCGGCCCTGCTGCGGCGAACAGCATCAGAAATGGCCTCTATTGCCTGTTGCTGCCCCACTACACGCTTATGGAGTTCATCTTCCAGGTGTAACAGTTTTTCCCGTTCACTCTGAAGCATTTTTGTTACCGGAATTCCCGTCCACCGCGAAATGATTTCGGCAATATCTTCACCGGTGATTTCCTCACGAATAAGAGCGCTTTCAGTTTGCGCCTTTTCCAATTCACTGGTAAGCGACTCTATCTTTTGCTCTGTTTCCTTAATCTTTCCATACCTTATTTCTGCAACCAATCCATAATTACCTTCCCGCTCAGCTTTCTCTGCCTGATACCGGAAATCTTCCAGGGATTGTTTTTGCTGCTGGATTTTATTTATAATACCTTTCTCATGTTCCCATTTAGAAAGACTACTGTCTCTTGCTTCTGACAGATTGGAAATCTCTTTAGAGAGGGCTTCCAGCTTATGTGAATCGCCTTCACGTTTGATCGCCTCCCTTTCAATTTCAAGCTGCTTTATCCTCCGGTTAAGTTCATCAATCTCCTGGGGTACAGAATTCATCTCAAGCCGGAGCTTGGATGCAGCTTCATCAATAAGGTCAATCGCTTTATCAGGGAAATACCTGTCAGTGATATACCGCTGAGCAAGCTCAACTGCCGCGATAATGGCACTATCTTTAATGCCTACCTTGTGATGTGATTCATATTTTTCTTTCAAACCACGTAAAATTGAAATGGTACTCATGGTATCGGGCTCGTCCACCATCACAATCTGGAAACGACGCTCCAGCGCTTTGTCTTTTTCAAAATATTTCTGATATTCATTAAGCGTGGTTGCGCCTATGGCTCTCAGCTCTCCACGGGCCAAAGCAGGTTTCAGGATATTAGCAGCATCCATGGCTCCTTCTCCTTTACCGGCACCTACAAGGGTATGAATTTCATCTATAAATAAAATGATATCACCATTCGAACTCACGACTTCTTTTACCACACCTTTCAGCCGTTCCTCAAACTCCCCTTTGTATTTGGCACCTGCCACAAGTGCTCCCATATCAAGCGAGTACACCTGTTTCGATTTTAAATTTTCAGGCACATCTCCACCAATAATACGCTGTGCTAAACCTTCGGCGATGGCTGTTTTTCCCACGCCTGGTTCACCAATAAGAATAGGATTATTTTTGGTTCTGCGGGTAAGTATCTGTAACAACCGCCGAATTTCCTGGTCGCGGCCAATCACCGGATCAAGCTTACCTTTGCGCGCCTGCTCATTGAGGTTTATGGCAAACCGATTTAGCGAATCATAAGTGTTTTCAGCCGACTGGCTGTTTACCTTGCTTCCCTTGCGCAACTCATCAATGGCTTGTTGGAGTGCTTTTTCACTAATGCCGGCATCTTTTAAAGCATTGGCTATGGGATCGTTTCCTTTTAGAATCCCCATCAACAAATGCTCTATTGCCACAAACTGATCACCATACTTTTGTGAAACTTCCAGTGCCCTTTGTAAAGAGCGGTTTGCATCCTGTGAAAGATAAGGCTCACCTCCGGTAACTTTAGGGTACGATTCTGTGATCTTATCGGCAACTTTTTCAAAAACAAGGGAATCAACCCCCAATTTACCGAAAAGAAAAGTCATTACATTCTCCCCGGAATTAAGAATTCCTTTTAAAAGATG
>JBEPYD010000152.1:0-8648 GCA_041641575.1 Bacteroidales bacterium | reverse complement strand
CATTAAATTTAATATTGCCAATGATGCCAATTGCTTTGCCCTGGCAGAGACAGTTTTGGGTGCAGGAAAGCAGGCACGGGTGGCGGACAAAACTGTTTTTGGCGTCATTCTGGGAACTGGTGTGGGAGGCGGAATAGTGGTTCAGGGAAATGCCTTGTACGGATTACATGGCATAGCAGGAGAGTGGGGGCATAATTTTTTGGATGCATCAGGAGGAAAATGCTATTGTGGCAAAACAGGCTGCGTGGAAACCATCATTTCAGGTCCTGCTCTGGAGAAATATTATGCCAAAATTTGCGGTAAAAATCTGTCACTAAAAAAAATTGCCGAAAGGGCATTAAACGGGGATGACAAATCAGCCGTACAAACCATAGATCGGTTATGCCGGTTTTTCGGAAAGGCAATAGCTGTTCCGCTCAATATCATCGATCCTGACGCCATTATTATTGGGGGTGGTGTAGGTAATATTGATGCGCTTTATACGATTGGGAAACAACACGCGCTTAGCCATGCTTTTAATAATCAACTGCATACAGCATTTCTAAAACCTACATTGGGAGATAGTGCGGGTGTTTTTGGCGCCGGACTTTTAAGCCTTCAAGATGGGTAATATTTTCTTTAGGTATTACTATCACCAAATTTTTAATTATAAAAATGATATTTTGTGAACTTCTGGAATGATATACCCAAACCTGTATTTGCACTGGCACCAATGGAGGATGTTACGGATACAGTTTTTCGTGAAATTGTACTTTCTGCTTCAGAGCTGCCGGCATTCAAACTTTTGTTTACAGAGTTCACCTCTGTGGATGGGCTTATGGATGATAGGGGGCGCGATGCTGTGGCACAGCGCCTGGTGGTTCAGGAAAGCGAACAGGCCCTATTACATGAAAAAGGAGTTAAACTGGTTGCCCAGATATGGGGTTCAGAACCAGAAAGATATTATCAGGCTGTTCAATATATTCATCAACAATATTCTTTTGATGGAATTGATATAAACATGGGCTGTCCGGTGAAAAAGATTGTAAAAAACAGTGCCTGCTCCGCCCTGATTAATGACCCGGTAAGGGCTGGAGAGATAATTGCAGCTTCCAAAGAAGCTTCACCCTTGCCGGTAAGTGTGAAAACCCGCACGGGCTTTTTGCAGCATGAAACGGGGCGTTGGATTTCGCAACTGCTTGAATTTACACCCGCAGCCATTACCCTGCATGGGCGATACCAACGACAGATGAGTGATGGAGAAGCATCGTGGGATGAAATAAAAAAAGCTGTTGAATTACGGAATTCAATGGCTCCGGGTATTAAAATGTTGGGTAACGGTGATATTTTTACTGCAGAACAAGGACTTAACCTGGCTCATTATTCCGGGGTTGACGGATTGATGGTGGGCAGGGGCATTTTTGCTAACCCATGGTTTTTTAATACCAACCAGGAGGTAAAATCTCCTGAAGAAAAAGTGAAATTGCTGATAAAGCATGTTCAATTGTTTAAAAACACATGGAATAAGAAGCGTAACCCCATGGTTTTGAAGCGATTTGCAAAGATTTATTTAAACGCGTTTCCCGGAGCTGGTGAACTGAGAAATAACTTTATGCAGTCCACAGATTATGACGAAATGATACATCTTCTTTCGCAATATATCTCCGAAGATTACAAGCCGGAAAATCATCAGTAGAAGAAATTTTACCTGTATTCAATTAGTTTTTGCATTTTTGTATTTATTTTTTCGCTGAATTACAAAATATGAAGGGCTTAAATCAGTTATTGATAATACCAGAATAAAAATAATTTTGCACGTGTACAGAAAATTTTTCATTTATATATTTCTGATATCCTTAATAGGGGGCGGATGCACTACTGAAAAGAATACCTCCATTACCCGTACGTATCATAATACCACTTCGCGGTATAACATATACTTTAATGCTGATGAGAGCTATAAAGAAGGTGTTGCCCGGCTTGAGGAAGATTATGATGAAGATTTCACACGTTTATTACCTGTTTTCCCTTACGGAGATGAAAATTCTGCCAGTGCCATTAAGCCACAGATGAGCAGAACACAGGAGAAAGCATCAAAAATTATTTCGCTTCACTCTATAACTGCAAAGCCTGAGATCAAAGACGAAGAATTAAGTAAGGATGAGCAGGAGTTTTATGATAAGAATGAATATAACAAATGGGTTGATGACAGTTACCTGCTTATAGCAAAAGCTCATTTTCTCACACATGATTTTGACAAGGCCAAAGAAGCATTCCGTTATATAATAAAGGAATATCCGGAGGAGCCTATTATTCATGAAGCCCGTATTTGGCTTGCCCGCGCGCATGTGCAGACTGAGAACCTTGATGCTGCTGAGGATGTATTACAGCAGTTAAAAACCGACATGGCTTTTCCTGATGAGTACCAGGAAGAATTGCATACCACGCTTGCTGATTACTATATACACAGGGAAAATTTTACAGGCGCGGCTGCTGAACTGGAAGCAGCATTAGAGTACGTGCGTAAAAAGGAACATAAAATAAGATATACATTTATCCTGGGTCAATTGTATGAATTAACAGATCAGCTTTCCAAAGCTTCTGATGCCTATACCAGGGTTATTAAAATGAACCCACCCTATGAAATGAACTTTAATGCCCAGATAAACAGGGCTGCAGCTTTCAACAGCGAACGGAAAAATGCCGGGCAAATTAAGGATGACCTGTTTAAGATGCTTAAAGATGAAAAAAATAAAGATTACCAGGACCAGATATATTATGCGCTAGGTAACATTGAGCAGCGGCAGGGTAATATCCCTCAGGCGATAGAATATTACTCACTTTCTGCTCAAAACAGCACACAAAACGACCGGCAAAAGGCGATTTCTTTTCTTTCCATAGCCGATATTTATTATGAGGAGCCTGCCTACGAGCAAGCACAGGCTTACTACGACAGTGCCATTGTATTTTTAGACCAGGATTATCCCGGATATGAAGAAATTTCCAGCAAAGCAGAGAACCTCACCACCCTTGTTACCAACTTAAATATGGCCAGCCTTGAGGACAGCCTTCAGTTGCTTGCACAATTACCTGATAAGGAAGTGTATGCCATCATTGATAATATAATTGAACAGGTTCAGGCTGCGGAAGCCGAACAACAGCGACTTGAGCGGGAAGCTATGCTCAATCAGCAGTTTGGCACCTATAACCAGAGTGCCTCACAAATGAACCAGGGAGGAGCAGCCGCGGGTGGTGCCTGGTATTTTTACAACATCTCTGCCAAAGGATTTGGTGAAACAGAATTTCAGCGCAAATGGGGCAATCGAAAACTTGAGGATAACTGGCGCCGAAGCAGCAAAAAGACAGTAAACTTTGAACAGGTTGCCGAAGCCACTGAAGCGGGTGCCGACACTGCACAGTCTCAACAGAAAGCACTCAGTAACAAGAGCAGGGAGTTTTATCTCCAGAATATTCCGGTGAACGACAGCATGATGCAGGCTTCAGATGCAAGGCTAAAAGAAGGCTTATTCAATGCCGCCATGGTTTATCTGAATGAATTAAACGAGAAACAAATGGCTGTGGAAACATTTAGCCGGCTTATCGACAGGTATGAAAAGGATGATTATGTACTGCTTTCTCTCTATCAACTATATAGTTATTACAGTGATGAAGGAGATTTTTCCAAAGCAGATATTTATAAACGACGGATTATTAACGAATATCCTGAAAGTTTGCATGCCCAGTTACTTAAAAACCCAGAGTATTTGAAAGAAATTGAAGATGAACATAACAAACTGGAAAACTTATACCAGGAGACCTATGCGCAATTTTCTGAAGAACGTTATGCAGATGCTTCGCAAAGTATCAGTTATGCCATGGCAAGCTTCCCTGAAAATGAACTTGCACCCAAATTCTATTTGCTTGAGGCAATGGTATCAGGAAAAACCGGCGGACCCATGGCCTACAGAAGCAGGCTGGATACAGTAGTTACAAAATTTCCCGGAACAGAAGAAGCAACACGTGCTCAGGAAATTATGGCCAATCTTGAAAATTTTAATCCTGATTTAAAGGCTACAGTTGATTCTATTGAAGCCCGTGAAATATATAATGCCGATATCAGTGGTCCTCACTTCTTTGGAATGGTAATAAACAGCAAAGAAGGCGATGAAAATCAAGCCATCTTTAACCTTATCAACCTTAACCTGGATAATTATCCTGATGCCGGATTGAATGTCAACAGCGAGATTCTTAATGGCACACATCAGATTATTCTGGTAAAGCAGTTTGCTGATGCCGCTGCTTCCATGAACTACCATGCCATTGCATCATCAAGTGCAGCAGTGGTAAAAGATATTAAAACGGATGATGTCCTTTTCTTTGTTATTTCACCTGAAAATCTGCGGACTCTCTTAGAAGATAAAAATGCGGAAAAGTATATGCTCCACTTTAACAGGTTATATAAATAGTGGTTTTCTTACTACTTTTCTTTCAGGCACTTCATAGAAAATGCATAATTCTGGAATTTTTTTCCTGCTAAACATCTGATAATTCTTTCCTGTTATACCCACACAGATTATAGATTACAGAGATAAAGCTGTAACTTTGTATGATAGTATGAGGGCTTCAAAATTTTAACCTCGGGTAATGACTATTTTGAAATGTTTTTCCTTTATAAAACATAAATAAAAAGACTATATGGAAGCTGAAAAAAATGTTACTATTCTTTGGGTTGATGATGAAATAGATTTGTTGAAAGCACACATCATGTTTTTAAAGGAAAAAGGATACAACGTAATTTCTGCCAATAATGGAGCTGATGCCATTGCAATGGTAGGTGAAAATAATCTCGACCTTATATTTCTCGATGAAAACATGCCGGGAAAAAGCGGTTTGGAAACCCTTTCGGAGATAAAAACGATGAAACCCTCTTTGCCTGTGGTGATGATTACCAAGAGTGAGGAGGAAGATATAATGGATCAGGCCATTGGATCTAAAATAGCCGATTACCTGATAAAACCGGTAAATCCCAAGCAAATTCTGCTCACGATAAAGAAAAATATTGACACAAAAAGGCTCGTAAATCAAACCACCACTTCGGCTTACCAAACTGCTTTTTCTGAACTTGGTATGAAAATAAACAGTGCTCGTGATTATAAAGATTGGCAGGAGGTTTACAAGCAATTGGTATATTGGGATTTGGAACTTGAACGTTCCGGAGATTCAGGGATGGGAGAGGTTTTGCAGATGCAAAAGGCTGATGCCAACCGGGACTTTGGCAAGTATATTAAAAACAATTATATAAGCTGGTTTAAAAATCAGGAAGAAGGACCCTTACTTTCACCCAACATTTTACGGAAAAAAGTATTTCCCCTGGTAGATGAAGGGGAAAAAGTTGTTGTAATTCTTATTGACAACCTGCGGTACGATCAATGGAAAACCCTCCAGCCATACATTAGTGAGTATCTTGTTACCCTTCAGGAGGAGTTTACCTGCTCTATATTACCAACAGCCACGCAATATGCCCGCAATGCATTCTTTGCCGGACTGATGCCTCTTGAAATTGAGAAACTTTTCCCCGAATTATGGGTATCAGACGAAGATGAAGAGATGAAAAACCTTTACGAAGAAGAGTTGCTCAATCATCAGATATCGCGTTTGGGGAAAAAGTATAAAACCTTTTATCATAAAGTAAGCAACATAAAATCAGGGAAAAAGGTAAGTGAGAATGTACAGGATCTTATGAATTATGATCTTTCTGTAGTGGTTTATAATTTTGTTGATATGCTCTCCCATGCCCGCACAGATATGGAGATGATTAGAGAGCTCGCCAGCGATGAATCGGCCTATAGAAGCATTACCCGCTCATGGTTTAACCATTCTCACCTGCTTGAACTTATCAAGGAATTGTCTACACGTAAATTAAAAGTAGTGATTACCACTGACCATGGTACCGTAAATGTAAATAATCCTGTTAAAGTTATCGGCGACAGAAAAACATCTACCAATTTACGCTACAAATTGGGTAAAAATCTCAATTATAACCCGAAACATGTGTATGACATTCGAAAACCGGAAGAGGCGCATTTGCCCAGCTCAAATGTAACCTCCACTTATATTTTTGCTACTGAATATGATTTTTTCGTTTATCCGAATAATTATAATTATTATTCTAATTATTACCGGCACACCTTCCAGCATGGAGGAATATCACTGGAGGAAATGTTAATACCATTGGTAATCCTTGAACCCAGGGGATAAAATCACTTTTCTACATGGAATTTATAGCTAAAACTCCACAGGATCTCAGTTATATTGCAGTGCAGATTAAACCTCTGATTATGAAGTACCAAATTACAGCATTTTATGGTGCTATGGGTGCGGGCAAAACCACCTTTATAAAATCAATTGTGCAGGTACTGGGTTCTGTTTCAGATGTAAGCAGCCCTACATTTTCACTTGTAAATGAATATGCCCTGCCGAATGATAAATTTATCTTCCACTTTGATTTTTATAGGATAAATGACATCGCAGAAGTTTATGATATGGGATATGAAGAGTATTTTTACAGCAATCATTTATGCCTTATTGAATGGCCTGAAAGAGCCAGTGAAATCCTGCCTCATGATGTTTTAAATGTTAAAATTGAAGTTTTAACTGGAGATAAACGGCTGATAATAATTGAAAGGCCAGATGCCATTGCCTGAGCCACTATAGATTTTGTTTGAAAATGATCGTAATTTGTATTATTTTTAACCTTTTCAGCTAAACAATAAGTTTAAAATGACCGGCGAAAAGTCTCAGTCTATTAATTTTTCTTACGGCAATGTTATTTTCTCACCCCAGGAAGAGATGCTGGAAATTGGGAAAAAACAAAAAAAACTTACCATTGGAATCCCCCGGGAGAAAAGTTCTGTAGAAAAAAGGGTGGCACTTACCCCGGAGGCAGTTGAAATACTCGTTAATCAGGGACATGATATTATAATTGAATCCAAAGCGGGTGAGGGCGCCAATTACTCCAATACCGATTATAGTGAGCGTGGTGGTTATATAGAAGAAAACCGTGAAAAGGTTTTCCAGGCAGATATTATTTTAAAGGTAGCACCCCTTACACGCGAAGAATTAAATCTTGTAAAAGGAAAACAAACTGTTATTTCCTCTCTCCACCTTACCAGCCAAACGGAAGAGTATATCCGGAAACTGATGCAATTGCGGATGACAGCTATTGCATTTGAAAATATCCGCGATGAACATCATCACCACCCGGTAGTACGTAGCATGAGCAGCATTGCCGGTACTACCTCCGTTTTAATTGCCGGTGAATTGTTAAGCAATGCACAGGGTGGTAAGGGTGTAATGTTAGGAGGAATTACCGGTATAACCCCCACTGAAATTGTAATAATCGGTGCAGGTACAGCGGCCGAATACGCCGTGCGGGCAGCACTTGGTTTAGGCGCATCGGTAAAAATTTTTGATAATTCAGTAAACCGGTTAAACCAGATACAAAATGCCATCGGTCATCCATTACATACCTCTGTTTTTCACCCTAAGGTACTCAGCAAGTCACTGAAATCTGCCGACGTGGTTATCGGCGCTATTCATATTGAGGAGGGAGGCCCCCGCTTTTACGTTACAGAGGAGCAGGTAAAAAAAATGAAAAAGGGCTCTGTTATTATTGATATCAGCATTGATCAGGGTGGTTGTGTGGAAACATCAGAATGCCGCACGCTTCAGGATGCTGTTTTTACAAAGCATGGTGTAATTCATTACAGCGTAGTAAATTTTCCTTCAAGAGTTGCCCGCACTGCTTCTATCGCCTTAAGCAATGTACTCTTGCCCTTGTTAATTGAAGTAGCTAATGCGGGTGGGATACATAAAAAATTAAAACATGACATTGGCGTCAGGCATGGCGTATATGTATTTAACGGATTGCTTACCAATCGTTTTATGGGCGAACACTTCAATATTCCCACCAAGGATATCGATTTGTTAATGGCAGCCTTTTAAAAGGCATATAACATCTGCCCATGCGTTTGCGTTTACTAAGAAAACAATATTCAATTTAAATTTAAGTACGAATGAATAGAATATATCTTTTCTTGGGCTTTTTAGCCACTATTGCCCTTACCTCATGCAAAGATAAAGAAGAAGCACCTGAAACCTCGGGTACTGTTACCCTTTCAAGTGAGCTTAAGCAAAGCGGCAATCAATTTGTAGTTGAAGCCTTTTCTTTTGAGGATGCTGCCAAAATAGACGCCTCAGCCGAAACGGATGCAGATCTGTTTTTGGTTGATGAATTCGACGTTAATGAAGTAACAGGCGGCAGATTCAGCAGCAATCTTGATAATAAAGAAGCTTTTGCTCTTGTAACCTCTTTTTCTTCTTTAGCCACAGCTGAAGAATTTTTTGAGGCCTATAAAACAATTGAAGAGAACATATTTAGCCCGCTCACCCCCGTATTAGTGCCTGGACAGATATACATTTACAGGTCAAACAAAGGAAATTTTGCAAAGTTTTTAGTAAGGGATGTTACCCTTATGCAACAGTCAGAATTTGTGACCGTAACCATCGATTGGGAATATCAGCCCAATGGCAGCAGGCAATTTCCCTGATATTATTAACCCACATTGCAGCGAAAACCCCTTGAAATGTTAAAAAATGGATAAAAAATC
>JBEPYD010000151.1:0-8661 GCA_041641575.1 Bacteroidales bacterium | reverse complement strand
CTGTGGAAGACGGTGGGGAAATGAATTATTTTTTTGATCATTGTTTGATTAAAGTTAATCCAGACTCCACTGATGTTACAGATCCTGCCCATTATCAGGGCATCATAATAAATGAGCCGCCAAATTTCAAAATCCGTGTATCAAACGATACCTCAGACATTGATTTTAGTCTCGACACCCTTTCCCCGGCCAAAGATGCCGGTAGCATTGAAATTGCAAACCATGTACCTTTAGATATTCAGCAGGAAAGCCGTATCAATGATGTTGCACCAGATTTGGGCGCTTATGAACGCAAAGAAGAGGAATAATTCTTTTGCTTTTGTTTTGCTTACGTTTCTGTTAATCCCGGCAGTCAGTCCCGGCACAGGAATGTATGCCCAGGATGAAAGGGGACATGGTCAGTTTGCTTTCCGGGCAATGTTCTATAATGTAGAAAATTATTTTGATCCGTTTGATGACTCTCTGAAGCTTGATGAGGCTTTTACCCCTGAAGGAGATTACCGTTGGACATGGAACAAAATGGAAGACAAAGCCCTTAAAATATTTAAAGTTATTGCTGCTGCCGGCAATCCTTATCCGCCCGGAATTATCGGATTTGCCGAAGTAGAGAATAGTTTTGTGATGCACCATTTACTCACAAAAACACCCCTGAGCCGGTTTAATTATGCAATTGTTCATCAGGAATCCCCTGACCGCAGAGGAATTGATGTTTCATTGATTTATAACCCCGATGAATTTACTTTGATACATGCATATTTTCACCCGGTAATATTTCCTTTTGACCCTGATTCCAAAACCAGGGATATTTTACATGCCTCGCTGAAACATCAGAATGGAGATACCCTTCATGTTTTTGTTAATCACTGGCCTTCAAAATATGGCGGAGCATATGAAACTGAGGAGAAAAGAATGCAGGCTGCCGTCACCCTGCGCACTATCGCAGATTCGCTTTACAACCATGATGAAAAAGTGAAAATTCTGATAATGGGAGATTTTAACGACTCTTATACCTCACAAAGTTTGACTTCCGGTTTGGGCAGCCTTACTGAATTGGACGCACCACATCCCAAAGGTTTATTTAACCTTACATCTGTTTTTCCAGACTCACTGGTTCAGGGTACACATAAATTCAGAGAGGAATGGGATGTAATTGATCAGTTTCTTGTGAGCAATGCATTACTATTTTCAAAAACTGGATTACATACAAACTCCGCCGCTGTTAAGGTATTAAATAAACCTTTTTTACTTGAAAAGGACGAACGAAATTTCGGACAAAAACCATACAGGACAAATCTTGGCTTTCGATATCACGGTGGATACAGTGACCATCTGCCTATTGTTTTAGATTTTTACACTCCGTAATTCAGGTGGTGTAAAACTTTTTAATTTTCTGCTTTTTTATGGCAAACTAAATTCCCATTTTTGTAAAATGGAAGAAGTAGTTATTGTTACCATTACCGCTCACCGGATGCTTGGTTATGTTTTTTTGCCCTACCTGGTAAAGAAAAAAACCGGGAAAGATTTTTATATGATAAAATCGCGCTTGCAGCCGGAAGATATTCATAAATTCCCTGAACGGTTCAGCGAAGGAGAGAAGGAAATTTTAAAAATCACAGAATCCTACAGCGATCAGGAATTATACCGTGTGTTTTCAAAAAAGAAAACCAGTGTGCGCGATTTTCAAAACAAGCTTACTGATGAATTTTTGAATGAACATATAAAGCCATACATTGAGCGTCGGCTTGTAAAATGCGTTGATGTTATTCTTAAATATAGGCTTCCGATTTATTTTAAGTTACTTACAGATACGGTACATGAGGCAGATAAGATTACTCTCCACGACGAACCTGCACAGGCAGTTTTTAATTTCAGCCGAAAAGAAGATGGAATGGAATACTTTCTTTCAGTGCGACATGGCCAAAAATCCTATGCTCTGGCAGAGAAAAATGGCATTATTCTTACCGATAAACCCTGCCGGCTGGTGCTTGAGAATGATTTATTCATTTTTAATGATATAGATGGTAAAAAACTAATTCCCTTTTTTTCTAAGAAAAGCATTCACATTCCCCGGGTCAAAGAGCGGGAGTTTATGCGTGTTTTCGTGTCACGTGCAATCAGAAATTACGAGGTAAATATTTCCGGCTTTGAAGTGAGAAATTCAGCTGCAACTGCCACTGCCGCTTTGGTGCTGGAAAATGATTTGAATCTTTTGCCGGCTTTAAGGTTGAACGTTAAATATACTTCTGCAGAAACATCGGGTGAAAAGACAAAAGGCGAACGTATTTTCCTTGAAGAAAATGACGAAGGCTTTATTTTTTACAAACAGGAACAGGACCAGGAATTTGAGAGCAAAATTCATGCTTTTTTAACTGATTCAGGACTAGTAAAAAACAGATCTGGATTTTATACACTCCCGGAATATCATAATAAAGGAACTGAGGATGACATAAATGAGACTGAAATTCGTTTTCAGCTCCTGCATTGGATAGAGCTGAATCTAAAGTATTTAAAAGATATGGGTGTGCGGTTTCAGCAACCTGTGTCGCAACCTGCTTATTTTGTTGGTGTACCAAAATTAACCATGCAGGTAGATGAAAAACCTGACTGGTTTGATGTGCATGCATGGGTTATATTTGGTCAATTTAAAATTCCTTTTCACAAACTTTTCAAAAATATCAGGCAAAGGGAAAGGCGTTATATTCTCCCGGATGAAACCATTGCTATTTTGCCGGTGGAGTGGTTCTCCACTTATAAGAATCTGGCAACATTTGCACAGCCTGATAAAGAGAAAATAACACTCAGAAAGCACCATGCCATGCTTTTACCGGAACCTGAAAATAATTCCAGGTTTTTAAAGAAGTTTAAAGGTATTGATACCGAAAAAATTGAGAATATTCTTCTTCCTGTTGGGATACAGGCTACTTTGAGACCTTATCAGATGCAAGGATATCAATGGATGAAGCTATTGCAGGAAAATAATTTTGGAGCCTGCCTGGCTGATGATATGGGGCTTGGGAAAACACTCCAAACCATTACCCTGTTGCAAAAAATGAAGGAGGAAGCCCCTGCAGGAGCAACAAAACCCAGCAAATTAGGAACACAACTCTCACTTTTTGACACCCCGGGGGAAGAAGTCGCAGCTGCACAACCTGCATCTTTAATTGTACTGCCTTCGTCTCTGATCCATAACTGGAAAAATGAGATTTCAAAATTTGCTCCCTCCATAAGGGTTTATGAGCATACTGGAATAAAGCGTACAGAAAAATCGGACATATTTGACGACTTTCAGGTTATTCTAACCACCTACGGTGTAGTACGGAACGATAAAGAATTGCTTGCATCATACCCTTTTCTTTTCCTCATTTTGGATGAAAGCCAGGTCATAAAAAATCCAAGTTCCAAGTCGTACGAAGCGGTAAATGCCCTGCATGCCAAATACAGGATTGTGCTTACAGGTACCCCGGTTGAAAACTCACTGAACGACTTATGGGCGCAGCTAAATTTTCTAAACAAAGGAATGCTTGGCTCTCTTTCATTCTTTCAGCGTGAGTTTGTGATACCTGTTGAAAAGAAGAACGATGAACAGGCACGTGAAACACTCAAAAACCTTATTCGCCCTTTTATTTTGCGACGAACCAAAGCTGAAGTGGCAAGGGATCTGCCGGATCTTACTGAAAACACCATTTATTGCGATATGCCGGAGGATCACCAGCATTACTATGAGGAAGAGAAGGCTCGTATCCGGAATTATTTACTGGAAAGTCTTCATTCCAAAGCTGTTAATGAAATGCGGGTAATGGTATTTGCTGCCCTTACACGTTTACGCCAGATATCCAATCACCCGTTACTGGTAGAGGATTCTTTTGAAGGAGAATCAGGAAAGTTTGAGGAGGTTATCCGCACACTTGAAACCATTCGCAGTGGTAATCACAAGGTGCTTATTTTCTCTTCCTTCGTAAAGCATCTGAATTTATTTGAAGCTTACTTTAATGAACATGAGCTTAAATACAGCAAACTTACAGGAGCCACTAAAAACAGGGAGGAAGTGGTTGAATCCTTTCAGAATGATCCTGAAAATTGCATTTTCCTTATATCTATTAAGGCAGGAGGAGTAGGGCTAAACCTCACTGCTGCTGATTATGTATTTGTGCTGGATCCATGGTGGAACCCGGCTGTTGAGAGTCAGGCTATCAATCGTGCACACCGGATTGGCCAGGACAAACACGTATTTGTATATAAGTTCATATCAAAAAACACCATTGAAGAAAAAATCACGGGTTTGCAAAAGCGTAAAGCCAAACTTGCCGGTGATTTTATTGAAAACAACAACCCTCTTGCAGTAATGGATAAGGATGAAGTGATGGCGTTATTTGATTAATAGGAGATGCCTGCTGCAGAAGTTAAATTTTCCGCTTCGGATAATCATAATATTCGCTTTTTGCCTTGCATTGCCTTATACCGCTCCACGAAGCACAATCAAAGCTAAATGAACCTATGCCTGTGGTGGGAAGGTTATCAATGGGTGACTTCCTGAAAAGATTAACCATATTAGTAACCAAAGGGTTATGACCGAAAAGAAAAACAGATGAAATGGAATCATCGAGCGATTCGAGCAATTTAAATATTTCTTCCTCGTAGGCGCCATAAATTGTTTCGTCTATAATGATATCTGTAAAGGGATATTCCAGGTATCTGGCAAACATAACAGCAGTATGCAAAGCCCGATTGGCGGGGCTGGAAATTATCTTTTCAGGATGCGCTATTTCTTCCGGCAGCCGTTTTGCCATTTTTTTGGCATCATTTATTCCCCTTAAAATCAGGGGACGGTCTAAATCGGATATTCCATCATATTCCCAGCTTGATTTTCCATGGCGTACAATAGTAACGCGTTTAGTACCGGATGGCTGAAGAATTTTCTTCTTAAAAAGAGAACCCATTTTTTTTGCTTTTAGGTATTATAAAAGATGGCTTGCCAGTTCTGCCAGATAGCTACGTTCACCTTTTACCAGGTTTACATGTGCAAATACATCCTGCCCCTTCATTTTATCTGTAAGGTAGGTGAGACCATTCGATTTTGAATCGAGATAGGGAGAGTCGATCTGCTCAATATCGCCGGTAAAAACCAGTTTTGTACCTTCACCTGCGCGTGTGATAATGGTTTTTATCTCATGTGGTGTAAGGTTTTGTGCTTCGTCAACAATAAAAAACACATTGGATAGGCTGCGCCCCCGTATATAAGCCAGCGGAGTAATAACCAGCTTCTCTGTTTGCTGCAGCTCTTCAATTTTATGATATTCTTTGCTTTGAATGGCAAACCTGTGCTTGATTACGGAAAGATTGTCAAACAAAGGCTGCATGTAAGGGCCGATTTTTTCCTTTACGTCCCCCGGGAGGTATCCAAGGTCTTTATTTGATAATGGAACAATAGGGCGGGCAAGAAATATCTGCGTAAAATTTTTGCGCTGATGAATGGCTGCGGCAAGCGCCAGCAATGTTTTACCAGTGCCGGCCTTTCCGGTGAGGGCAATTAGTTGCACCTCGGGACGTAACAAAGCATCCAAAGAGAATGTTTGCTCTGCATTCCTGGGTTCAATGCCATAGGCCTTTACTTTTTCTACCCGGTGAAACATTTTAAATTCGGGATCAAAATGAGCCAGTGCACTGGCTTTATCGCTCTTCAAAATATAATACTGATGTGCCTCCGGAGACGGATCATACTTAAATTCTTCAGCTGGGACCCCGTTATGATCTTTATATAACCGGGAGATAATATCATCGTCGATATTTTCTAATGTTACAATTCCTTTATAAAGCTCATCAATGTCTCTTACCTTATCATTCTGGTAATCCTGGGCCATTATGCCAATGGATTTGGCTTTCATTCTAAGGTTTATATCCTTGCTTATAAGGGCAACCGTTTTGCGGGGGTGTTTTAAATAAAACCATTCAGCAATGGCCAGAATTCTGTGGTCAGGAGTATTTTCAGGAAAAGATCCAGTGATGGCTTCTGAGAACGGTTTGGCTGTTTCAATGGATAATTTTCCCAAACCATCACCCAATTTTACGCCACCATTAAAAAGACTGTCGCCGGATAGTTTATCAAGTTCGCGGGTGAATTCCCGGGCGTGAAAATTGATAATATCATTTCCTTTTTTAAATTTATCAAGTTCTTCAAGCACTACAATGGGTAAAATAATGTCGTTTTCCTGAAATTTGTAGATGCATTTATAATCATGTAAAAGAACATTGGTGTCGAGGACGAAAATCTTTTTTTTACTCATAAATTCAATCAGTCAGAAATATTTATCGCAATCTGTTTTGTCAATTAAAAGGGAGAAAATAAGAATGTCAAAAATAGAAAAATTTTGATGGTTAAAACAAGTAATTATCTTTTTTAAGCGGAAGGGAAAGTGTAATTTTATACTCTCAAAAATGTTTATCATATGAATTTTTCTGAACTGGTAAAGACAAGGCGAAGTATTCGTAAGTATAAAGACAGGGAAATACCTGAAAGTGAAGTGAGCGCGTTGCTTGAAAGTGCAATGTATGCCCCCTCTGCAGTAAATAAACAACCCTGGCATTTTATTGTGGTAAGTGACAGGGATCAATTAACCAAAATGGCAGAAATTCACCCCAATGGTAAAATGGTGGCCAGGGCTGCGCTTGCCCTTGTGGTTTGTGGCGACTCACATGCTGCACATGGCGGAATATACTGGCCTGTGGATTGTGCTGCGGCTACCCAAAATATTTTGTTATCAGCGCATGCGCGGGGATTAGGTGCAGTATGGCTTGGTATCCATCCCAGGAGAGAAAGGGAGGAAGCTTTCCGCAAGCTTTTTTCCCTGCCAGATCATATTTATGCTTTTTCTGCTATCTCACTCGGGTATCCCGACGAAGAAAAAGAACAACCTGACCGTTTTGATTCTTCCAAGATCCATTTTAACAGGTGGTAATTTTCAGTCATGAAACGGAAGTTTTCCACCTATCAGCAGGCAATGGACTACCTTTACCAGCAGCTGCCATTCTATCAGCGCTCTGGCGGGGTGGCCTATAAAAATAACCTGGACAACACCTTAAAACTTGATGAATATTTTCATCACCCGCATCATAAGTTCAAAAGTATCCATATAGCCGGAACCAATGGCAAAGGCAGTGTTTCTCATATGCTGGCCTCTGTTTTGGCTGAATCTGGCTACCGTACAGGTTTATATACCAGTCCGCATTTGCTTGACTACCGGGAGCGAATCCGCATCAATGGCGAAATGATAGCTGAAGAAGCTGTTTTACAGTTTGTGAATACCCATTGGGAAATATTTGAACAGCTACAACCCTCCTTTTTTGAAATGTCAGTGGCTATGGCATTTTGGTATTTTGCAGATAAGCAGGTAGATATTGCCATTGTGGAGACAGGACTTGGTGGAAGGCTGGACTCCACCAACATCATTATACCTGAAGTTAGTGTAATAACCAACATAAGCCTCGATCATGTAGAATTGCTCGGACATACAATTGAAGCTATAGCAGAAGAAAAAGCTGGCATAATTAAGCATGGTATACCAGTGGTAATAGGCAGAAAACAATCTGCTGTGATGCCTGTTTTTCAGAAAAGGGCAACGGAAAAAGAAGCTTCTTTGCTCATTGCCTCAGACATCTGCCACCTGAGGAGGCTCGGAGACAAAAAGCAAACAATAAAAACAGATCATGGATTGGAGATTTCTTTCACACCTGATCTGGAAGGACCGTGGCAACCTGAAAATTACATCACTGCCGCAGCCGTTCTTGAAATGATGTTAAAAAAGTCCGTTGACATTTCCAGGGAGGCCATCGCCAGAGGTTTTTCCAACGTTATTAGAAACACGGGACTGATGGGAAGGTGGCAGGTGCTCAAGCAAAAGCCTTTAATGATTTGTGATACGGCTCACAACGTAGAAGGATTGTCAAAAATTATTTCTCAACTGGTTTCGCTGCCACATCATCAATTACATATGGTAGTGGGTTTTGTAAATGATAAAAATACAGATGCAGTGTTTGAATTATTGCCACCACTGGCCCGGTATTATTTTACCCAGGCTGCGATACCACGTGCCATGCCATACCAGGAACTGTTGCTGAGAAGCGCAAAATATAATTTTGATGCATCCGGGTTTAGCACGGTTCAGAAAGCGGTTGACACTGCCTTGGCAGCAGCTTTGCCAAATGATGTTATCTTTGTGGGAGGCAGTACTTTTGTTGTTGCAGAAGCTATGGCATTGCGTTGCTAAATCTTTAAAAAAAGCGGTATATTGCATACCATTTATGTGCAGGCTCATCTTTAAACCGACTATGCAATATGCCTGTTAATTGCATAAGCGAATAAACTTTTGATATGGTTATTCTTGTAATTGGATTACCCGGAACTGGCAAAACATATTTTGCTAAAGCATTTGCCGAAGAAATTGGTGCTGCATACATAAACACAGACATCATTCGAAAGAAAAACAGCTTGCTGGGTAAATATGATGAAACTACATTTAAAAAGGTTTATGAGTTGCTCAAAACAGAAATGCTTAGAAAAATTGCTGCCGGCGATGATTGCATCATTGATGCCACTTTTCAGCAAAAATATACCAGGGAAATAATTACAAATGCTGCAACACAACGGGGGCATCGTTTTTTTACCAT
>JBEPYD010000150.1:0-8678 GCA_041641575.1 Bacteroidales bacterium | reverse complement strand
TATTTTGAGTTTCCGTAAAAATCAATTTCATAAATATCGCTCATGATTTTTTCAGGAAGAGGAATCTTCCATAATATTCGTCCTACATTGTTAATCAGGTAAAGATTGTTTTTCATATCCTGCACTACTATTTCATTTTGCATGGTGTAATGGTTGGTAAAAAATGCCGGCTTTCCATCAATAATAGTATCAAGGAGTGTTTCCCAAACGGTTTTTGGCTGTTCCTTTACGTTGGTGGTATATTCAATGTAAAAATTATTAAAGAAATAATTATTTGTGGTATTAAACTGATATGCCGGGCCCTGAATATTTCTTAAGTAGTCGTAATGTTCACTAATTTTTTTTGCATATTCATCGCGCAGCAAATATTGAATTAAGTTACTCCCCGATAGGGGATTAAAATAAAAATGAAAGTTCGAGCGATTAGATATATGTTCTGCGAAATCATTATACATGATATCGGTGTCAAGTGTTTTATTTAATATATTGAAATGCAGAAACTTTGAAATAGAGGTAATGGACTTACCGAAAACCACATGTTGATCTAAAAAAGTAAAATAGGGCGTATTTTCCATATCAAACAAATTACCAAAAAGGAGCTTTCCAATGCCCGCAAATGGCATTTTATAAATGGTATACCTGGTTTCTGAATCAAATTGAATAACCTGTGGTTGGTTTTCAGCATTATTATCACGGTGTTCTTTTAAAAGCAAAAGCAGGCGCTCACGGGCAACAGGCATACTTTTTACATCAAAAAGCAGGAACATATTCTCATCTACAGGTTGATCCTTGAAATCTGTGACTACAAGGCCGGCTTCGTTGGCAAAAATATCGGTAAAGAAAGGGATTAGTGCTTTCCCGGTCTTCTTCTCAAATGCCGATACCATGGTTTTATGTACACTTTGCCGCCCGTTTTTCTCAAGATATAGCAAGTAGTTTTCATAAAACTTTGTGTAATCATCAATGTGGATAGAAAAGAAAGCTGCAGTATTTGAGGGAATTACATCAATCAGGCTGTTTTCGCCCGGAGACTGCTCTTTAAAAATTCCCTGAAAATTTCCATCAGCGAGGGAAGAATTGGAAAAGCCACTAAGGTAAAGGTTTTCCTCATTAATAATAAGATCTGCTTCAATCCATCCGGAAAAATCTTCAAGTGCCAGTATTTTTTTTACAAATTCAGGTTTCACAAATGCTGACATTGCTTTGGGGAGTTTGTCCATCTGAATGTAAATATTTGCATTTACATTTTTTCCAGCGGTGGCGCGTACTTTCTGAAATCCTTCATCTTCAGGTATGCCCGGAGAAGTTTCGAGCTGCCTGATTGCATCTTCAACCAGTATAGGAGATTTGCTAAGAAGGAATATATTATCTTTTATTGCTACAGTTGCAATTGGATTTCCCTGCGCCTTTCCGGTTAATTCCTGCAGGTTTGCACCTTCATATTTCCGTTCATTTAATATAATTGTTGAATCTTCAAATGATGAGATGAGATTCTGCAGTGCTGATTTTTTATACTCCCGGGGCAGGGAAATTAACAACAATGGTCTTACTTTATCTTTGCCCTGCTGGTGATATGAGATAACGGTTTTTTGCTTGCCGAGAAAAGATAAAATCTCTGATTTGGATACAAATAGAGAATCAATAAATTCGAATTGTTTTTCAGTTTCCTTAAGCCATGGAGAATTTGAGAGTTCAATCCATAGTTTATTCTTTTTACGGAGGGTTCCGGAGAGTTGCTGAAGGCTTTCAGTTTCAATTATGATGGTAACATCCAGAGGTATGCCTCCAAGTATGTTTGTTTGCTGGCCAGGTGACTTTCTGAATAATACAATGCTGATAATGGTTGCCAGCAAAAGCAATGAGCCGGCAATAATGATGACATATTTTTTTAATCCGCTATCCATATAAAGATATTTTTTCTAAGATGTAAAAATAACGATATTTACAGGCCTTTTCTAAATTCATAAACAGGTTATAATTAACAAATCCGGAAACTTTTTAACTATTGCTTTCTTTCCTGATTATTGTGGAATAATTTTTGTTCATTCACTAAGTTTTGGATTATTATAGTACGAGATTTTTATCATGGTAAACAAGCATAAGTTGCTGGTAAAGCAAAAAAAATCAATTCTGATTTTTGTTCTATTATCCTTTTCAATTATCATCATACAGGGGCAAACGGTTTCTGTTATTAACAGCAGTACTGGAATGCCTGTGCAAAATACCGGTATTTATAACAAAAAAGGAACCACATCAGCCATCACTAATGAAAAAGGCCAGGCTCCTTTAGCTGCATTTAACCGGGGTGATTCCATCTATTTTCAGCATCCGTCATACAACAGGTACGTTACAACATTAAACCAAATAGAAAAGGAAAATTATATTGTATATCTCAGGAAAAAGAATGTTATACTGGAGGAATTTGTAATATCAGCTTCTAAATCATTAGAGAGTAAGCGGGAAGTTGCCCACCAGATTGATGTATTACAGCCTGCCGAACTAAAAATCACCACGTTCACTAACAGCGCCGATTTGCTCCGTAAAACTGGACATGTGGCCATTCAAAAGAGCCAGGGAGGAGGAGGAAGCCCCATTTTACGCGGATTTGAGGCAAATAAAATTTTACTGGTGGTAGATGGTGTAAGAATGAATAATGCAATTTACCGCAGTGGCCATTTACAGAATTCCATCACCGTTGATGACCGCAGCCTGGATCGGGTTGAGGTAACATTCGGACCCAATTCCCTGATATATGGCAGTGATGCATTAGGCGGAGTCATTCACTATTATACCGTAGATCCTGTGTTGGCAGATACCACTCCATTTTTAGTAAACGGCACTGCAGGAGCGGGTTTTGCGTCAGCAGACATGTCAAAGAATTTATTTTTAAACCTGAATACCGGAGGTAAAAAAGTGGCCAATGTATTTGGTTTTTCCTACGATGATTTTGGAAATATAACCATGGGTGGTAACCGAAGCCCTTTTATAGGTGACTACGGTCGGCTATATCATTATGTTGAAAGGTTGAATAACAGGGATACCGTAATTAAAAATAACAATCCGAACGTTCAGGTAAATACCGGATATCAGCAGTATGATTTTTTAAACAAGCTGAGATTCTCTCCCGGCAGAGAACTCGATATTATTCTTAATTTGCAGTATTCCACTTCTTCTAAAATCCATCGGTTCGATCAGTTGAGTAGTTTTAACGGCGGGATTCCCAATTACGCTGAATGGTACTACGGGCCACAGAACAGGTTTCTCAGTGCCCTGAAAACAACAGTCCGTAAAGACAACTTTTTATTCACCAACTTCTCCTCCATTCTGGCATTTCAATCTGTAGATGAAGATCGCATAACACGCAGATTCAGAAATGAAGATCGTTTACACCAGGAAGAGGATGTACGCGTTTATTCTGCAAATTTTGATTTTTTCAAGTTAACAAAACAAAATAATCGGATCAATTACGGATTAGAGGCAATTTATAACCAGGTAGAATCAGATGCTTACTATTACAATTTGCTCACGCAGACAACTACAGCAGCCCAAACACGCTATCCCGGCGGAGGCAGCCGAAGTTTTTCAACCGGAGCATATCTCACTTATAAATATTTTTTAGAGGAATTATTTACCTTTCTTGGTGGTGCCCGGTATTCGTTCAACAGTTATTATTCTGATTTGAATAATGATTTTATACAACTTCCCTTTTCAAGTGTAGAAATAAACAACGGTGCACTTACAGGTAGTTTGAGTGCCATATATCACCCCAGAGATGATTTCAAATTAAGCTTGATTGGATCTACCGGCTTCCGGAATCCCAATGTAGATGATTACGGGAAAATTCGCGCCAAGGATGGACTGGTAACTGTTCCTTCTGACGACATAGAGCCGGAATATACCTACAACCTTGAAGTGAGTTTTAGTAAAACATATGATGGTTATATTAAAATTTCCGGGGGTGTCTACGCCACATGGCTTACCAATGCAATTGTAAGACAGGATTATGAATATCTGGGACAGGATTCATTGCTGTATGATGGTGAGCTCTATCAAATGATAACGAATGAAAATGCTGACAAAGCTATTATCCGTGGCGCCTATCTGAATCTTTTATCAGATCTGAACACAAATATTTCTTTTAAAAGCACGCTAAATTACACCTATGGCAGAGATTTAAGCAATGATGTTCCCCTGGCTCATATTCCACCTGTATTTGGCAGAACAGCCATAAGCTACAAGGCCAGGAAAGTTTTTTACCAGATGTATGCCGAATATAATGCCTGGAAGCGAATGGAAGACATGTCACCCTATGGGGAAGATAATACCGAAGAAGCTACAGAGTATGGGTTTCCGGGTTGGTATACCTTAAATGCAAAAGCTGTGTGGACCATTACACCAGATATTCAACTTAATTTCGCCATAGAAAATATACTTGATGCTTATTACAAGCCTTTTGCATCAGGAATAAGCGCCCCGGGTCGTTCTTTTATTTTAATGCTTCAGTACACCATCTAAAAGGCATAATACTTATTTCATGCAGGGTATATTGCTCAGCTAAAGGAAGGATTGCTAATATGTGAATGAATATTGCGAACTTTTTAACAGTCTTATAGTTTAATGTATAGAAAGAAAATGAATACCTTTCCTATAAAAATTGAAGAACAAAAAAAAGAATAAAGCAATTGTAATTGGTGCAGGAATAGGTGGCATTGCTACTGCACTTCGCCTAAGGAGAAATGGTTATAAAGTAACCGTTTTAGAGGCTTCTGCAGAGCCGGGTGGTAAGCTCTCTCAGTTCTCAAAAGCAGGTTTTCGTTTTGATATGGGGCCTTCCTTATTTACCCTTCCAAATTTTGTAGATGAACTATTTAACATGTTTGGTGAAAATGCCGCTGATAGCTTCAGGTACAAAAAGCTTAATGTAATTTGTAAATATTTATTTGAAGATGGTACCAGTATTAATGCATTTCAGGATATAAATAAATTTGCTGAAGAAATTGATAATAAAACAGGTGTAGAAAAGAGCACAACACTTAAATACCTTAAAAAATCGGCGCTGTTATATCATTTAACAGCAGAAGTTTTCATCTTTCGTTCTTTTCATAAGATAAGCACTTTTTTATCGGGAAAATTTATAAGTTCTCTGCTCCAATGGTATAAGCTCGATGTTTTTAAAACCATGCATGAGGTGAATGAAAAAACATTTGGCGATTCCCGCATTGTGCGACTCTTCGACAGGTATGCCACTTATAATGGTTCAAATCCTTATACGGCTCCGGCAACTTTAAATGTTATTCCGCATCTGGAACATAACATGGGTGCTTACTTTCCTCAAAAGGGGATGTATGATATTATAGAACAGTTGTACCAACTTGCCGTGCGACAAGGGGTGAGGTTTGAGTTTAGCACTCCCGTGCAGGAAATATTGATAAAAAATAAAAAGGTGAAAGGTGTAAAGGTAAATGGTTACATCCGTAAGGCCCCGGTTGTAATTAGCAATGCTGATGTAGTGCCAACTTATCGTTTGATGAATAATACGCCACTGCCGGAGAAGTATCTTCGACAGGAAAGAAGTACCTCTGCGCTCATTTTTTATTGGGGTGTAAACAAAGAATTCCCTGAACTCGATTTGCACAACATTCTTTTTAGTGAGAATTATGCAGGAGAATTTCATTCACTTTTTAAAACACACACGGTTTTTGATGACCCCACGGTATATATTTTCATCAGTTCCAGAGAAGTTGCAAAAGATGCCCCACACGGTTGTGAAAACTGGTTTACTATGATAAATGTACCTGCCAATACGGGTCAGGATTGGGATACCCTTATTAAAGATGCCCGAACAAATATTATAAAAAAAATAAACCGGATACTCAAAACAGATATTGAAAAACATATTAAACTTGAGGAATACCAGGATCCAAGAATGATAGAAAGCAGAACCTCTTCATACCAGGGTTCATTATATGGTACAAGCTCCAACAACCGTTTTGCTGCATTCCGCAGGCATCCAAATTTTTCCAAAATTAAGAACCTGTTCTTTGTTGGTGGAAGTGTACATCCGGGAGGTGGTATTCCATTGTGCCTGGCGTCAGCCAAAATAACAGAAGGACTAATAAATTCACATCATAAAAACTAAAACTATGCAAAAATCGTTAATTGTTCTAATCATACTGGCCATACTTCTGGTAGTTTTTGCCGTGCAAAATGCAGAAGAAACACTCATGCAACTGTGGTTTTGGGAAGTACGCACCTCTCAGGCGCTGATTGTTTTTATCGCATTTGCCATTGGCACGTTAATGGGGGTGGCATTTTCTTACCCTTCGCTCAATAAAAAAAACAGGAAGATCAAAGAGCTGAGCAAAACCATAACTGCTCAGCACGAACAGCATGACCAACATGAGGAAAAGTCTGAAGATAAACCTGAATAATACCTGGCTGGGTGATGCCGTTTCACTTATTTATCCCCGTGTATGTCAGTCGTGCGGCAAGGGTCTATTGCGCAATGAGAATGTAATTTGCACACATTGCATCAATGAAATTCCCCGCACTAATTTTCACTCTTACAAAGATAATTTGGTTGCACAGACTTTTTGGGGAAGGTTATCTGTGGAAAATGCCACGTCTTTCTATTATTTTCAGCGGGGAAGTGTTTTTCAGAAACTTATTCACCGCCTTAAATACTTAGGCAAGAAGGAGATTGGGATTGAAATGGGAAAACATTTTGCATCTAACCTGCTTCATACTGATTTTGCTGATACTGATGTTATTGTTCCGGTGCCATTACATCCGAAAAAGGAATATAAAAGAGGCTATAACCAGAGCCTGATGATAGCCAGAGGCATGGGCGCTGTATTTGAAATTCCTGTAAATACTACTGCGCTGCAGCGGATGGTAATGTCCCAGACACAGACCAGAAAATCGCGGATTGATCGTTGGGAAAATGTAAGCGATATTTTTTCCGTTAAGAAGCCGGAGGAGATTAAAGCTAAGCATGTATTACTGGTAGATGATGTACTGACCACGGGCGCTACCCTTGAGGCATGTGGAACTCAGATATTAAAAGTGCCGGAGACCAAACTTAGCATTGCTACTCTGGCACTTTCCTATGCATAAGGTATTGCATAAGGATGCAGTAGCATACTTATTAAATATTCTTGCTTCCCCACTTGTATCCATCATTAGAAATACCGGCTAAATTCAATACACGGTCAGTTACAGTGGTTACCAGTGCCTCTATATTTTCCGGCCCAGAATAGAATGAAGGATTTGCAGGACATATTATTCCACCGGCTTCCGTAATGGTTTTCATATTAGCAATCTGTATTAAATTCAAGGGTGTTTCCCGCGTAACAAGTATAAGCTTTTTCCTTTCTTTTAGTGCCACATCAGCGGTTCGGGTAATTAAATTGTCAGCGCTGCCATGTGCTATTCTGCCAAGGGTTCCCATTGAGCAGGGAATTATTATTGTGGCATCATAAACATTAGAGCCAGAGGCAAACGGAGCATAGAAATCATCCTCGTGATAAAGCTTCCAGGACATTTCTTTGTAGCTTTCTTCTTTTAATTCGGCTTTCCATATTTCTTTTGCAGTTTCTGTCATAACCAGCGCTACAACGGCATTATTTGGAAGAAGATTCTGTAAGCTGTTTAAAAGTACTTTGGCATAAAGGGCGCCACTTGCTCCTGTAATGCATACAACAATTCGCATAATTTTGGGGATTTTAAAAAGTATAATAAACAGCCAATGAAAGCACATTGTTGTAAAGGCCGTAATTAAACCTCCACGATTGTCCTCCCGGATGGTCTAATACAGGGAGAATTGAATATGAAAAGCGTGCATTTACTGCAAAATGTTCAAATAGTTCGTATCGCACACCACCGGCAGCTGCAATGTCAAAAGTATTATAAGGTTCAACGGGTTCCAGAAACCCATATCCGTCATCTTCGCGGGCCTGCATAAGGTAAGCCGGTGCTAAACCACCTTCCACATATAAACCTTCCACCCATGCATTAAAATAAAACAATACGGGGAGTTCTATGTAATCAAGTCTGATTTTATAATAATTCGGGTCAAATTCTGTAACAGGGTCAGAGGCGCCTTTACCAATGTACTTAATTTCCAGTTGAATACCTGCGCCCTCAATAAAATCCGTTCGCACAAAGGCTCCGGCCACCAAACCAGCTTTATCATACCCGGAAAGATTATCACCATCAATTTGAGCAACACTTATTCCAAGCAGGGGGCCGCCCTGGAATCGCTGGGCATGTGAAAATGTGAAGGAAAAGGCTGCAAATAATAATATGGCAAAATATTTCATGGTTAGCTATGCGTATTTTAAATAAGGTTATAAAGATAGCCTAAATATCAGAATATTTTAGCCTTGTAAAAGTATGTCGCGCATTTTCATTACTCCTGTGGACGCGTTTTCTTTAATCAGTTTCATGTTTTCCATATTTCCCACAGAAATTGTTTCAGGGTCTATCAGAAATTTCGGAATATCCGGTTTAACCATATAAAGCAATCCTGCGGCAGGATAAACATTTAAGGAGGTGCCGATAACTGCAAAATAGTCTGCAGTGCGAACTATTTCATTGGCAATTGTCATAGCGGGTACCATTTCGCCAAACCATACAATATGTGGACGAATTTGGGAACCTTTTTTACATTTTTCGCC
>JBEPYD010000149.1:0-8690 GCA_041641575.1 Bacteroidales bacterium | reverse complement strand
TGTTGAAAAATTTAATGGAATGGTCCCGATCCCAAACCGGGAGAATGGTTTTCAGTCCTACGAAATTTGATCTTACAAGTTTGATTGATGAGATGGATTCTCTGTACGGAACGATAGCAGGAGAAAAAAATATTACATTACATAAAACATTCCCCGATGAGCTACAAATAGAAGCTGATAAACCCATGGTAAGCACCATATTAAGAAATCTGATATCCAATGCCATTAAATTCACCCATGCGGAGGGAGAAATCAGAATAGTTGCAGATGCCAACCATCATTCGGTAAAAGTTTGTGTAGCAGATAATGGCGTGGGCATTCCGGAAAAGGTACAGGAGAGCCTTTTTAATCTGGATGAAAACTATTCCACCACAGGCACGGCCGATGAGGTGGGTACCGGTCTGGGACTGTTACTTTGCAAGGAATTTATAGACAAACATAATGGCAAAATATGGGTAGAAAGTGAGATGGGTAAAGGTTCCAGTTTTTATTTTGAATTACCGCTGGAGAGCGAATCCATCTTACATTCTTAAAATTTTAAAGTTTATTTCCACAGCCCGGACAAAATGCAAAACCGGTTTGCAGTTTAGTATCACATTTCTTACATTTTACCATTGTTGTAATTACCGGATTCATTACCTGCTTGTAATGTACTGAATACTCCTCAGGAATTTCGTCGAGAAAGCTTGATTCATTTCCCTTACGTGTAATGAGGAACAATTCATCCTTAGCACGGGTAAGGGCCACATAAAATAGCCTTCGCTCCTCTTCCATTAAAATGTCGTGCTTCACTTTACGTACCACCTGAAATACTCTGTCATCAAGCCAGATATCCGGAAATCCTCCCGATCCTTCCGTTAAACCGATGATGAAAACAGCCCTTGATTCAAGCCCTTTAGAGGCATGTATTGTCTTGCCCTTTATACGTAAATCTTCGGCCTTGAGGCGCATAAAATAGGGATAAAACATTTTTGATCGTCGGTAAAGTACAAGAATATCATCGGGATTAAACCCGGAAGCCAGCAACTTTTTTACCTCAGAGATAACATAATCAAGTTCATCCTGCTCGGTATTTCCGGCAAAAATATTGATACGCTTGTCCGATCTCTTGGATGCGCGTATCTTCTTATTAACCTGAAATTTATTATTTTTAATGACCTCATTACTTGCACCTACAATAAAATCAGTGCTCCGGTAATTCAGGTTAAGCATAATAATTTCCGGCTTATCAAAATGTTTCTCAAAATTCACAATATAATCCACTTCTGAGCCTCTGAAACCATAAATACTCTGCCAGTCGTCGCCCACACAAAATAATTGTGTTTTGGGAGTAAGCATTTGATTTATGAGTTCAACCTGTATATTGTTCACATCCTGAAATTCATCTACCAGGATATATTTATAGGTGTCATGTACTTTTTCTGATACCTCTGTCTGTGTTTTTAAAAGCTCAACAGCTTTAATAATTAAATCATTAAAATCAAGATAAGATTTATACCGGCAATAATTCGTGTACTTTTCAAACAGCGGAATGGCAAGGGCATAAAAGGCACTTATGCGCTCATGCTGATCAGCCTTTCCTTTTTTTAAAATATCATTATAATCCAAATTCTCTACCTTAATCATGTTATTCACCCGCAGGAGTAAACTTACGAAATCGTTTATATCCTCATGGTAGGCCTTAAATTCTTCCTCAAATGAAAGTCCGTGACCGGAATTATAATTTTCAGATAATCTTCCTTTTATAATGCGCTCCATGGCCAGGTTAAACATTGCGGAATCCTGGGTCATCCTTTCATGTATTTTTACGTACAGTTTACCAGCTTCCTCAAATTGTTCTTCTTTTTTATTCACCGGGTAACTTAAATTACTCAGATGCTCCAGATACATGTTGGCCTGAGGAATATAAAAATCAGGCTTGCAATTAAACTTTTTAAACTCTACCCTGGGTTCATACCTGTAATCTATGCTATGCCTGTATAACCAGTCGGCAACATCGCGTTCAGATTTTGACCGCACCCTGTCGCCTTTCAGTGTTGTATAAAAACGGCCGTCATTGTATGCCTTGTAGTTGTAACTTTTCAAATGAATTTTATCCACCACGTAGTCAAGGATGTAACGCTTAAGATTTAGCAGAAATTGCTTGTCGGTACAAAGTTCTATCAACACCTTTTTCATAATCTCCCGCTCCGATTCTGGTGCCCTGAGATGAACAAAAGCCTCGTCAGCAACTTTCAAATCGCTCAGGATTCGGAATTTATTGTCAAATACATGCACACCGTAATCGCGGAGCAGGCTGTAACACAAACTATGATATGTTTTGATTGTCAAACGTTGTATCCAGGTATATTTTCGAACATACTGGTACCTGTAATTTTCTTTTTTCGAAGCAGAAATTTTTTTATCAAATATGATACTTTCATATTTACCAGAGGTATCGGCTGCAAGAATGAGCCGGTCAATCATTTCATTGGCAGCATTTTTTGTAAAGGTAATGGCCAGAATATTTTTCGGCTTTACACCTTTATCATTTATCAGGTAAACAAGCTTTTGCAAAAGGGTTTTGGTTTTACCAGAACCGGCACCCGCCAGCACCAAAACTCTTTTTGACTCTGTTAAAACTGCTTCTTGCTGTTTTTTATTAAGCGCGGTAAGATCAGTTTGGGTTTGCATTTTCTCCACAAGCTGCCATTTTGCATGATTTTGCCCCTAAAGTAATGATTTTTAATCAAATCTTCAGAAAAAAGACCTTCAGTACCTTACCCGGAAATTCAACAAGGAAGTGCAATAACACTTTAATAATAGTTGATTTATGAAGCATTATCTGGGATTACAAGTTCATCGCTGGTTTAATATATTTCGCTCTTCACTATTCAATGACAAATCAGTTGATATTTTTTGTGTGGTAGGACGCTGCAAAATAAACCAGAACAATATTAAACCCGCAAGTACCAAAAAAAGCATTTCCGAGATCAGAAAATAGCCGATTACAGACATGAAAAAAGCCATCTCGAGCAGAGCCAGTTTTATTATCACAGCACTCCGGTAATTTCTCAATTTTAGTGCTAACGCTATATTATTACCAATAGCATTTAGCCGCATTTTAAAAAGTAGGTGAGAAGCAATAAATGCGGCTATTGCAAAGATGCCCATAACAAGCAGAAAGATATCACTTATTGAATCGTCCAGGGTAAAATCAGACACAGAATTCATAAAAATCAGTAACGAACCAAAGATCAGCTGACCAATAAACATGGCGATAAAAAGAAGGTTATTTGCCTTGATATAAGCTGTTGGATTAATCGTTGACATCTTGCTATATTTAAGTTTCTAATTAGTGTTTATAGACTGACTCTAATTACACGCATAAATTTAGAAATAGTTCTTTAAATCCCGAAGCCTCAGGTTTAAAATTTACTACAACAAAAGATTTTACTGAAATTTGTATAAAAAGTGCTTATTTTGAATTTATAATATTGCATTCAGAAAGCAAGAAAAGACTATGAATTACTGATAACGCGTAAAGATCGTCACTGCGAATGTTTTAAATTAGCTATTTATGAATATTTCATCTCTATTTAGATACCTATAAATGAACACTTTTTTCGCTCCAAATAATATATCCATTAAAATAAATTGAAATAACCAGCTATTCGTGAATTCGTGGTTTATATTAAAAAAGGTACTCCTGATGTAAGCACTTGTTCTTCATAAGTTTAGATGAGTTATTTATGAATTAACGCATCACCAGTAAATATGATTAAAAAATTGAAATTCTTTAAAGATTTAGTAAAGCAATGAGCGGGATTTATAATGATATTTATACTTCATTCCACCAGTTTGTTAGCACAATGGTTAAATTTCCTGAAGACGCCTGGGTGAAGTTTAAGAAGAACGCTACCATTAAAAACATTCAAAAGAAAGAACATTTAGTCAAGGAGGGTGAAATATGTAAATCACTGGGCTTTTTTAATGAGGGGTATTTTCGATTTTACTACTTTAATAAAAACGCTGATGAAATAACATTAAATTTTCATTTTGCGCCAGGCTTCATTACATCTTATACAAGTTTTATTTCCGGCCATCCCTCAAGGATTTTTGTACAGGCAATGGAAAACACCCAAATACTTTCCATTAATCATACTGCTCTTTATCAGCTTATGGATTTACACCCACAATTAATGAAACTGGGCAAATTCATGGCTGATAAAATAGCCATTGATGCAGAAGAGCATTTATTTAACCTTCTTAACTCAACAGCTGAAGAGCGGTATGCAAATTTACTGCAAACGCATCCAGCATATGTGCGCCATATTCCACTCCGGCATATAGCATCTTACCTGGGTGTTTCACCAGAAACCCTTAGCCGTATCAGGCGGAAGATAAAATAAGCTTCCGGATTCTTCCAAATCATTTCTTGACATTTATCAAGAAAAAAAAGCTATGCTACTCATAATTTTGTGGTTAAAGAAAACCAATTAACCCTTTTAATTATGGTTGCAAATACAAAAACAGATGCGTTACCGTCGGCCGTTGCAAATAAAAAAGATCAGGCACTGAAATACCTGGCCATAACCTTTTTTATTAGTGGCATTTGGGATACGGTAGCAGGCATCTTGTATTTTACGCAGATAGGATCAGGAAAAGCCATTAATAATCCTCCTACAGACAGATTCTATGCTATTTTTCTGGCTTCGTTCTTCTTTTGTTTTGCTTACCTTCAATTTCTGTCTGCGCTTAATATAAAACGGTATCTTTTTAATGTAGGGTGCCTGATTTTCGGGCGTCTCTTCTATGTAATTCAACTGGCATACTTTATAAATTTTGTCCAGGGTTTTCCGGAAAAAATGGCTTTCACAGCCTTCATAGATACAAGTTTCATCATCTTATACCTTGCATTTTTAATAAAATCCAAAATTCAAATTAAATATATATTTTTTCCATATCGCAAATCAATATAATAACCAGTAAAAACAAAAGATATGAAAGTTCTGATTTTAAATGGAAGTCCGAATAAAAATGGCACTGTAGCAAACTTGTTAGGGGCTATTTCACAACAAATTGATCCCGGGCATCAAAAGGATTGGATAGAAGTTTATGACCTTGAAATGGAAGCCTGCCAGGGCTGCATGAAGTGCAGAACGACAAAAAAATGCTGTTTGAAAAAAGATGATGCACATGTTACGGGTGAGCGCATCTCTGAGGCCGATATTTTGATAATCGGCACTCCAACCCATTGGGGGAACATGAGTTCGCAGCTTAAATTATTGTTTGACAGGAATGTACCCGTTTTTATGGATAAAAATGGCAAAGGCTTACCCGTGCCAAAGCAAAAAGGAAAAAAAGCCATCATTGTTGCCGCCTGTAATGCTCCCTTTCCCTTTAATGTGCTATCGGCAGAGAGCCGGGGCGCTATCCGTTCTGTAAAACATGTAATGAAATATGGCGGTTATAAAGTAGTGAAAACAATAACCCAGGCAGGTACGAATGTCAATAGCAGTATTTCGCCAAAAGTAAAAGTTTTGGCGCATTTGGCAGGAAAAAGTCTTTAGAATTGTATTTTTTTTAAACGTTTTGGAAAGTTTTTAAAACAGCAATTTACAATAACAATTCTCAAGATATTTATTTTATCATTACTGATAAGCCTATCAATTTGGTATTTATTCAAGTTGATATAGATATAATTTCTCTTTATATTTATCTTTTTAAAAAATGAAATTATAAATATGAAAAACCTGGTATTTTTATCTTTCTTCTTTCTCTTTTTCAGCTGCTCAAAACCTGGCAGCAACCTACAGGTAGCCAAAATATTTGACAATGGTATGGTGATTCAACGTGAACATCCTGTAAAAGTTTGGGGTAGTGCCACACCCGGAACCCGTGTAGAGATCACTTTTTTTGAAAATAAAGCATCAGCAGAAGCAAATGATGAAGGGCAGTGGCAGGTAATTCTTCCAAAAATAGATTTGGGTGGCCCTCTGGAAATGGTAATAAAAGCCCATGATACTACCATAGTATTTAACGATATACTTGCCGGAGATGTATGGATATGCTCAGGACAATCAAATATGGAATGGGCACTGGAAAGAACCATAAATGGTAAAGAGGAGATTAAAAATGCCAATTTTCCGAATATTCGCTTTTGTAACATCGAAAAAGATCTGGAATTCTTCCCCCAGGATACACTGAGAAATGATCTCTCCTGGCATAAAGCAATGCCATCGGAGGCGCTGGCGGCATTTTCAGCTGTGGGATATTATTATGGAAAGGAACTGCAGCAGGCATTGGATATACCCATTGGTCTGATTGGCACAAACTGGGGTGGCACTGTGGCTGAAACCTGGATGAGTCTGGAAGCTGCCACTGCTTTAGAAGATTTTAATGAAAAGCTAACACTGATGGCGCTGCAGGAAGGTACTGTAGAAGAAACAAACGAGAAGCTAAAGGCAAAAATGGATGCATGGATGGAAAAGGAAATGATGCACGGCATTGGTTTTGATGAAGAATGGTACATACCCGAGACGGATATTTCTGATTGGAAAACCATGGAAGTTCCTGCTTATTGGGAAGATGAAGATACTGCTTTAGAAGAATTCGATGGTGCTGTTTGGTTTCGCACTACTTTTGATCTTGAGCCCTCTTTTGAAGGCAAAGACCTAAAGATGTGGTTTGGCAAAATTGATGACCACAACCAGGCATGGGTAAATGGAGTCTACCTTGGCAAAACTTTCTTTCCCGGAACGTGGACAAACTATACAGTACCTGACAGCATTCTCAGGGAAGAGGGAAATGTGCTTGTATTGCGGGTTTTTGATACCGGCCTCAAAGGCGGTTTCTCCGGTAATGCTTCTCATTTTGATTATTTTCCAGTAAATGAATCAGAAAATAAAATGTCAACTGCTGGTATATGGCACTATAAAGCCGGAAAAGCTTATGAGAGTTCTGACCAAACGCTTGAGGGGATTGATAATATTGGTCCAAATAGTTTTCCTACGCTACTATACAATGCAATGATACATCCCATTACCAATTTCCCTGTTAAAGGAGCCATTTGGTATCAGGGAGAGAGCAATGCTTCCAGGGCCTATCAATACCGAAGAGTTTTCCCTGCAATGATTAATGATTGGCGCAACCAATGGGATCAGGATTTCCCCTTTTACTTTGTGCAACTGGCAAATTTTATGGCAAGAAATACAGCGCCTGAAGAAAGCGAATGGGCCGAATTGCGCGAAGCCCAAACCATGACTCTGGAACTACCAAACACCGGTATGGCTACTATCATTGATATCGGCGAGGCCGATGATATTCATCCACGCAATAAAATGGATGTTGGAAAGCGCCTAGCACGACAGGCACTTGCAAAAACATACAACCAGGATCTTGAATACAGCGGCCCAACTTACGATACACATGTTGTGGATGGCAGTAAAATAAAGATTTACCTCAACCATGCCGATAGTATTTTTACCAGAAATAATGGTCCGGTTAAAGGTTTTACCATTGCCGGATCTGACCGGGTATTTTACAATGCAAAGGCAGTACCTGAAGGTGACCATATTGTAGTTAGCAGTCCGAAGGTGACCGATCCTGTAGCTGTGCGTTATGCCTGGGCCAATAATCCGGAAACCAACCTGTATAACCAAGCGGGATTGCCCATGGTGCCTTTCCGCACGGACGACTGGCCGGGATTGACTGTGGATGCAAAATAGGATTTATTGCATAATCGTTTCAAAAGCTTTACGTTGTTACCCGGTTGAATATTTTTAAACACCAACCTTCAACTATTTATTTATCATTTACTTAATGAAAATAAATGATCCTGATTAATGTCATCGGGTGAGGAATATCAATGCTTGTAAGTGACTGCGCTCACTATGCATACATCTACCTAACAATCAACTTCATAACCAACAATTCAACACTGAAATCATTAAAACATGAGGAAGATCACCTGTGGAGCTTAAGCGGCATCATCTTCAAAAAAAAAAGCAGTACGTATATTTAAATAATATTTAAAAAGAGACAAAAACAGATCGATAGTTCTCACTTATTTCAAATACGTACCTTTATGAAAAACCTGATCTCAACCTTCCGCCCTTTTATCATTTTAGCAGCCGTTGTTTTATTTCTTTCTTCATGCGAAACAGAAGAAGAACCTCTTCCACAGGGATTTTCAGAAGAAATAACCAATTTAATACCAGATAGCACTATATCTGCCATGAGGAATTTGCAAATGGTTATAAATGAAGGTATGGAACCGCCAACGCTTGAGGGTGTTTATTTTGCCAGCCCGCTCGTAATATCTAAAAGTAGTGTGCCTAATGAAATTCATGGAGAAGGATCCCGCTTTGCTGATTATCGCTACTACATGAGGAACCAAAATATTGATGATTTAACCATGGAGTTAGACTCAGAAGGTCTCAGCATAAATTCCGGGAGTGTGCTAACACGCTCAGTGGGTAAGCAGGCGTTTATTTCAGGGAATAGAAACAGTTTTACAGCCTTTATCATACAGGATAGTGAAATGTATCTGGAAAGTGGCGATACTGCCCGTAGCCGTGTGCTTGAAGTTATTAGTGGTACACTTGCAGCCGATGGCATAAAGAATTTCCAGAATGCGGTGTGGATGCTTGATGACTATGGTGATGAATTCAATCTTTTTATCCCTGCAAATACCGGCCGGATTTTCA
>JBEPYD010000148.1:0-8710 GCA_041641575.1 Bacteroidales bacterium | reverse complement strand
GCCATTAAAATTTTCCTGGATATTTCCGTTATTATCAGAAACATGTCCATAAATAGTTGCTTTTCCCAGGGCTTTCAGAGTGTCCCCGGTAGCAGCCTGGATGCTGTCGGTATGCACACGGTATGCTGGATAAGCAAGGGTTAAAGCCGGATCGCCCAGAAGTGCAAAGTTTCTTTTATTTACATTGCCATCGGTATTGTTTTTTGCAAGCCGTATAATGTCACCCAGCTTATACCTGTTACCATCTGAATCTTTTTCAAAGGCATAATCATAAAATGCTTTGTTGAGGGTAAAGTTGGCATCACTATATACCAGTCGAGAAGTGGTGAATAAAGCAACTGCACCACCTTTAGTGGAAAGAAACACATATTCACCGGCAGAAGTTTCTTCGGCGAATCCGGCTGATGTTTTTTTAACATTATCGTACCGGCTGAATTCACAGGTGGCAGTAACAAATATAGGTGTCTTGTTTCCGTTACCCCAGGAGTTAATCTGAGGAATGGTAACTATCTTTTCATGCGCCAGGCCTTGTTCACCTCCATGTCCTGTGTAATTAATGATGAGTGCTCCCTGATTGATGCGGTCATTAATTTCTTTATTCACATCAGGATAAAATTGTCCGGTAGCATTGGATACCTGCGGGTAGGCATCCAGGAAAATTTTTGGTGTAATAAAGGCAGGTTCTCTATTGTTTACTTTTTTAGATAATTTATCTGCCTGACTCATGTGGCTATTCCAGTCCTGATCATCTCCGATAAAACAAATTACATTGCGCCAGTCGCCCATACTTTCCTGAGATACATAAGTTTTTATTTTTCGCAAAGCATTATTTGCTTCATCCATATTTTTTACTGGCAGGCGTCCCACTCCAATATCTAACAGACCTTTACTGCCACCTTCCGGATCATCCATTAAACCATAAAAATCATCGGTAACAAACGTGCCGGCCTGATAAAGGGATTCCTTTGATTGATAGGTGGGCAGGAAATTTGGGTTTTTTGGGTGATTGTGCCTGTTGGCATAGCTACCATCGCCAAATAATAGCAGATAGCGGGGTTTTTCAGCAGTTGTTTCGGCTTTGTCATAGCAATATTTCAGAAAATCACGAATGGCACCGGCATCGCGTTTGCCAGAAGAGAATTCATTATAAATAATATCCGGGGTAAGCACTAAAACGCTCATATTGTCTATTTCACGGTGCAGGTTCGCGAGTTCATTTGCCTGTTTAATAAATTCAGGGGCGGATACAATCAGCATTTCAAAAACTGGCAAATTTTTGAGGTTTTGGTTAATTATTTTTCCAAGCCCGTCTTCATTTAAAACCGGTTTATTAAAGCTTCCATTTTTATTAAAGGCTACAAATTCTCTTAATTTGGAAGCATTTGATTTAAATGTGAGAGTATTTTCTGAGGATCCGGTAGCTGCCCTGAGTACATTATTATGTTCGGTAATATCCCAAATAATGGTATTGGAATTGGTGTTGGTGAGGTGGTACTCTGCTATATTTCCATTACCCGCAGACTTAATGCTACGGAAAAACATTGGTTTGCCGTTAAAATTCATTTTGCGTGTTCCCATTAGAACCACCTTATCTAACCAGCCGATTGCGTTCTGATCGCCACCATTTAAAAATTTAATCTCTATTTTTTGATCTTCATTAGAAGACAGATAGGATAATTTTTTACTGTTTGTGGACGCATAACTGCCTGTTGTAGTTCTAATATTTACAGATGGAATTGTGAAATCAGTTTCAGCATTTCCAGCTGATACTGAAAAGCCAGTTGCATACCTGCTGCGTGCGGCAACAGAAATATAAGTACTTATATCTTTATTGGTTACTATATCCGGAATACTAAACGAAATTTCTTTGGAGCCATTGGAATTAAAAACATCACTAAACCACCTTGCTCCGGAGCCTAAAAGATTGAATTCTTCTTTTTCATAATAATAGCGATCATCAAACTCAGTTACCTGGCGGGTAGGCGTGCCCTGAACAGCCGGTGCGGGTTGCATTACTTTTCCTCTACCCATAGACGAGGTAAGGAAGTAATAAGATGCTGTGGAATAAGGATTAATCTCTGGCATAAACATTTGTAAACCTTCATGATAATTCCAGTATTCCGGACCTTCGGCATAAAACAGAATATAATCTCCCTGGTTAAAAGTTCCATCTGAACCCTCTTCAAAGTAAATGGCATTTTCAAGCAGGTCGAAAGGACGGGGTTCTGAATTCATTACCGGCACAGGTCGGCCACCATTACCATAAACCCGAACATCCGAAGGATTTGCAATGCCCAGCTGCTGCAATTCTTCAAAAGTAAGTTTGTATATTCCTGTTTCGGTGATTTTTATTTTATACCAGTCCCCGGTACTTAAAACAGAATTTTCCGGTAATACGTACTCTGGTTCTGCTGAGTTTTTTTTACCTGAAGATTGCAGCGGTTGAAAATTGATTTTGAAACGAATTAATTTCTCAATATCCCCGGTTTTTGGATTGATGCGGAAAGGTGAAAATGACAGTTCCATCATATTCTCACCCCTTGCAGTATGGACTTCGGCTGAAATTACTGGCAGAGTATCTGATATAAATGGTAAAAAATGTATTTGTGAGGCCGGGACTTTGATGCTTTCGTAAACTAAATCGTGCAGTGAAGGCGATTGGGTTAACGCGCTTAAATTTCCTAAATTTATATTTTCAAAGTATGCCGGTATTTGTGCTTGTGGATGGAGATATGCTGCTCTATTAAAGGAGAGAAAGAAACGCGCACTGTCTTCGGGGTTTAGAATTTCCCAGTTTATGGAACGTGAAAGGGATACTTCCTGACACCATATGCTATTAACATATAGGATAGAAAATGCTATCAGTAATTTTAATCGGTTCATTGGAGCATTTTAGATCAGTTTCTAATTCATCCGGCTTATCCTTTTAGATCGTACATCTTAATTGAGGAATGCAAAATAAACGGCAAAATATAGTTTATATTGCCTGTTTTTGTCAGATTATTTGGCTACTTGAAAACTTACCTTTCGATATTTAATAATAGACTTTAAAGCAAAGGACGATTAAGTAATATGAATAAAATGATGCATCAGTATTGCTTTAGGGTCAGGACAGTATATTGTTTAGAGAGATTTATCATAGATTATTCGATAATCATCATCTTTCCTGATTTTTGTGTGCTGTGCCCAATGTTGTTTTTAAGGTTTACCTTATAAATGTAGAGGCCTGCGGGTAGTTTGTTACCACCCAGATCTCGGCCGTCCCAGCGAATAGGTGCGGTTTTGTAACCTTCCGTGCTGCCATTCCAGTTTAGTATGCGCACCACCTTGCCGGAAAAGTTATAAATATAAATGTCGGCTTCAAGATCGTCGCCTGCCATATTATGCTCAAACTCAAAATAAGTTTCTTCTGCAAATGGATTGGGATAATTTACCAGGTTTTTAATGGCTGCATCACCATCATTTGTTACAACAAAGGTAATTGTCTCTTCATTGCTGTTGTTGTAAACATCCCAGACTTTTAATGTAGCGGTGTATGTCCCTGGTGCCAGCCCTGAAAGAGGATAAGATATAGTACCACTGTTGTAAACATCTTTTTTAGCCCTGTAAAAATCATTAACAATAATTTTTTCGTCAGGATTGTTACTCAAAACCAGGGTAATGTCATGACCGATTCCGCTGTTGGATGTGTTGATTCCATTTTCATCCTGCACAGATGCTAATAGTAAGGGGCTGCTGTCAGTTATGCCCCCATTCCTGAATAAGGTGTCATTCATGTATAAACTTATCTGAGGACCTTCCACATCTACTTCTGCTTCATCAGAAAGTCCGCCGATAATGATGCTGTCATAATACCCGTGCGCATCGATTCCCTCACCTACGGCATAATAGCTTATTTTGCCATTGCCAAAATCGTAGTTAATATCTTTGGGAAGAATAAAAGATACACTAAACTTGCCATCCACAACAGATGCTGAACCTTTATACAGGCTGTTGTTTTGCATGAAAAATGTGTAGGGAGATGCTCCTTTGTCATTGGCCAGGGTTTGAAACTCCTGTTTTTTATCAAATACTGTGATATAGGCCGTGCCATTAAAATTTTCCTGGATATTTCCGTTATTATCAGAAACATGTCCATAAATAGTTGCTTTTCCCAGGGCTTTCAGAGTGTCGCCGGTAGCAGCCTGGATGCTGTCGGTATGCACACGGTATGCCGGATAAGCAAGGGTTAAAGCCGGATCGCCCAGCAGTGCGAAGTTTCTTTTATTTACATTGCCATCGGTATTGTTTTTTGCAAGCCGTATAATGTCACCCAGCTTATACCTGTTACCATCTGAATCTTTTTCAAAGGCATAATCATAAAATGCATTGTTTAGGGTGAAGTTAGAATGCGCATATACCAGGCGTGAAGTGGTAAAAAGTGCAACAGCACCTCCTTTTGTTGATAGAAATACATATTCCCCGGCAGAAGTTTCTTCAGAAAATCCGGCAGATGATTTTTTAACATTATCGTACCGGCTGAATTCACAGGTAGCAGTTACAAATACGGGTAATTTGTTCCCATTACTCCATGCGTTAATTTGAGGAATGGTAACAATTTTTTCGTGCGCCAGGCCTTGTTCACCTCCATGTCCTGTGTAATTAATGATGAGTGCTCCCTGATTGATGCGGTCGTTAATTTCTTTGTTAACATCGGGGTAAAAGTTTCCGGTGGCGTTGGATACCTGGGGATAGGCATCCAGAAATATTTTTGGGGTAATAAAGGCGGGTTCCTTACTATTTACTTTTTCAGATAAATCATCAGATTGACTCATGTGCAATCTGCCATCCTCATCATCTCCAATAAAGCAAATTACATTTCGCCAGTCGTCCATACTTTCCTGTGATACATAGGTTTTTATCTTCCTTAAGGCATTATCTGCCTCATCCGTATCTTTTACCGGGAGGCGTCCCACTCCAATATCTACAAGACCTATACTGCCACCTTCAGAATCATCCATAAGCCCGTAAAAGTCATCGGTAACAAAAGTTCTGCTTTTTACTATAGATTCTGATGATTGATACGTTGGTAAAAAATTTGGATTTTTTGGATGATCGTGCCTGTTGGCATAACTGCCATCGCCAAACAATAAAAGGTAGCGTGGTTTTTCAGCATCTGTTTCTGCTTTGTCATAACAATATTTCAGAAAATCCCGAATGGCACCGGCATCGCGTTTACCTGAGGAAAACTCGTTATAGATGATATCAGGGGTAAGCACCAATACGTTCATATTATCAATATCCCGGTGCAGGTTCGCGAGTTCATTAGCTTGCTCAATAAATTCAGGAGCTGTAACAATCAGCATTTCAAATGCAGGTAAGTTCTTCAGGTTTTGGCTGGAGATTTTTCCTAGTCCCTCCTCATTTATTACAGGTTTTTTAAAATTACCGTTTTTATTAAAGGCTACAAATTCCCTTAAATAAGAAGCATCGGACTTAAATTCTATTTGATTTTGTGATCCTCTTGAGACAGATAAAATATTGTTAGGATCCGAAATATCCCATACATGGGTATTGGACGTGGTATTGCTTACATAATATTCAGCGATATTGCCATTACCAGTAATCTTTGTATTCCTGAAAAACAAAGGTTCACCTGTGAATCGTAGATTACGGGTTGCCATCAGGGAAACTTTGTCGAGCCATCCAATGGCATTAGGGTCGCCACCATTTAAAAAGTCAATTTCTAATTTTTGATTATTGCTGTTTGGCAACCACGTAAGAACTTCGCTTCGGGTGGAGGCATAAGCACCTGTGGAAGTTCTGATATTTACTGAAGGTAATATGAATTCCTTTTCAGTATTTCCTGCTGAAACGGAAAAGCCTGTGGTGTAACGGCTATGGGCTGCAACAGAAACATATGCCTTTAACTCTTTGGTGGTAGCAACATCCGGAATGTTAAATGATATTTCTTTTGAGCCATTGGAATTAAATACATCACTAAACCACCTTGCTCCGGAGCCCAGAAGATTAAATTCTTCTTTCTCGTAATAATAGCGGTCATCAAACTCAGTAACCTGGTGGGTAGGAGTACCCTGTACGATTGGGGCAGGTTGAATAACTTTTCCTTTACCCAGGGAGGAGGTGAGAAAGTAATAAGATGCTGTGGAATAAGGATTAATCTCCGGCATAAACATTTGAAAACCTTCATGATAATTCCAGTATTCCGGACCTTCGGCATAAAATAAAATATAATCTCCCTGGTTAAAAGTTCCATCTGAACCCTCTTCAAAGTAAATGGCATTTTCAAGCAGGTCAAAAGGACGGGGTTCTGCATTCATTACCGGTAAAGGCCGCCCACCATTGCCATATACACGTACATCAGACGGGTTTGCTATGCCCAGTTGTTGCAATTCTTCAAAAGTAAGTTTATATATTCCTGTTTCGGTAATTTTTATTTTATACCAGTCGCCGGTACTTAAAACAGAATTTTCCGGTATTTGATATTTAGGTTCAACGCCGGATTTTTCCTTTGCCTGCTGTTCAGGTTCGAATTTCAGCTTAAAGCTGATGAGCTTTTCAACATTTCCACTGGCAGGGTTGAGACGCAAAGGAAGAAAAGAGAGGGAAAGCATGTTATTTTCCCGGGCAGTAAAAACATTTGAAGAGATTGAAGGTGCCGTATCCGTAATAAAGGGAAGAAAATGAACCTGTGTAGCAGGAAACTCAATTTCCTTGTATATCGCGTCGGCCAGAGAAACAGATTGTGGGTTTGCCTTAAGATTACCCAAGGCAATGTTTTCGAAATACTCAGGGAGTTGTGCTTCAGGGTGTTGGTATGAGGCACCTTTAAAGGAAAGGTAAAAGCGTGCACTGTCATTGATGCTATGTGTTTCCCAGCTTATTGTTCTGGAGAGGGAAACCTCCTGACCCTGGCTGTTAAAGATGAAAAGAAAAAAAAATGCTGTCAGCAAAATTAATCGGCTCATTGGAACGTTTTTTAGATCAGGTTATAAGATTCATCCGGAATACAATTGCCAGATCATACATTATTATATACAGGATGCAAAAAGAACGGGTAAACATGCTTATTATTGCCTAATATTGTGCAAATATAAACCCTATTATGAAGACTTACCATTCAATATTTAGCTGTTATTTAGATTGAGTAGAAACTGCCATCATATTTGCATTCGTAAATCCGTATTTATCAGGGTATGGACCCTCATTTTATTCCTGTTATTTTTTATTAGTCGTGGTTATAATCAGGATCCTTACTTTTCCCAGTATTATAATAACCAACTTGCTTTAAATCCGGCTTTTTCAGGTGAAGGGGACGTTTATCGCACCGTTTTGCATTACCGCAACCAATGGCCGCAGTTAGGTGCTTCATTTAAAACTTATGCTGTGGCCTTTGATGCGCCTGTTGAAGTGCTGCAGGGAGGAGTTGGATTTCAGCTATTACACGATAACCAGGGTGGAGGGATGTTTAGCCAAACCCGTGGATCACTGAGTTATGCTTATCACCTGCAGGCGGGCCGAGAGTTATCTGTTAATGCCGGTTTTGAAGTTTCTGTATTGCAATATGCATTTAATCCTTCAGGTTTAATTTTGCCTGATATGATAGATGGTGGGGGCATTCCATCATTGCCTGCTAATGAAACCATATCGCAGGGAACTGAATACATTCCTGATTTTGCTTTTGGTATGGTGGCTGGCTACAGGCAGTTTTATGCTGGCGTAGCATTGCATCATCTTACAAAACCGGAAATTACACTTTTTGGAACAGAGGATACGCAAATAAACCGTAAGCTGACATTGCATGCAGGAGGTAATTTTATCGTAGGGTCAAGATATTCTGCAAATCCGCTTATATTATCTCCAAATATTCTCTCACAGCTGCAAAGTGGTCATAATCAGATAAATTATGGTGTATATTTAATTAAGCAACCCTTTTTTACAGGCTTGTGGTTGCGACAAAATTATAATTTTGGAACAAATGCAATAATAATTTCAACAGGACTACGTTTTCGAAACTACAGACTTACGTATAGTTACGATCAGAATATTTTTAATAAACAGTTAAAAATCCCATCATTTGGGTCACATGAGGTAACCTTACTCATTGAATTTGAGTATAAACCAAAAAGAAAGAAATTCAGGGCAATAAAATGTCCAAAAATTTAGTTTTGTTATGTAACCTTAATGGGGAAAATCCAGTATATTTGAATGTTTAAAATCATTTTTATTATGAAAACCAGATTATCAATCATTTCATTAGCAATAGTTTTTGCTTTTCTTCTGGCCTCCTGCGGCGGGAGTGATGTTTCTCAATCAGGTGGAGCTTCGTCTACAACCGGCTGGGAATACAATTCACCTGACAATGGTGGCTTTGAAGTACAACAACAATATGACCAGGAAACCGGACCCGGCCTTGTATTTATTGAAGGTGGTACCTTTACCATGGGACGTGTTGAACAGGATCTTATGTATGATTGGAATAACGTACCCCGCCGGGTTACTGTTACTTCATTTTACATGGATGAAACAGAAATACGCAATGTAGACTATCGTGAATACGTGTATTGGCTCAAACGCGTTTTTGTTGATAATCCTGAAATTTCCGAAAATGCATTGCCGGATACACTTGTTTGGAGAAGTCCGCTTGCATTTAACGAACCTTACGTAGAATATTATTACCGTCACCCGGCATACAACGAATATCCGGTGG
>JBEPYD010000147.1:0-8714 GCA_041641575.1 Bacteroidales bacterium | reverse complement strand
GCAATAATTAAAATTTGATTTCCTCCGGGTTTAAAGGTCTTAAAATCCTTAGCTCCTAGCAGATGTTTATCACCCACGAAAGCCATTGTTTTAACAAAGGAAGCAGCGGTGCGGTAGAGGAATTTTTTACTCCTTGCTATGGCGCTTAATAATGGGGGTATAAAAGCTTTTATATCATTATAATCAATTGCATTCAATATTACCTTTTCAAAATCTTTAACTTTCATTAAAAGATTTTCGATCTCTACTGGGTTCCCTTTGCGCAACATCTCAAGAGAAACTACATGAACTTTCTCTTCTGGAATGTGCCCTTTTGTTTTTTCCGCTATATATTTCTTTAGATCCGCATTTTGAAAGCTAAAATCGGTATCTTTTGCAAATTCTGTTTCAGTGACAGGAATTAAATAATCCCCTTCTGCAACATAATGCATGTCGTTGATGGTAAATCTCCCTCCTTCAAGGAAGAAGGGCACCATTATTTCACCATCTATCCGCCGCTTCTTATATTTTTCATATAAATCCCTGATGAGGGACGTTTCTAAGGGCCAATGTCCTCTTAATGTGGAATCGCTCCTGCTGATGATATCAAAATCAATCCCTGTTTTCTGAGAAACCCGGAGCGCGTTTACCATTATTTCAGTTATAATAGCAGTTACCTTTTCAGGATGAAAAGCCCGGGTATTTGTGAGTATAAAAGCCGTTTCACGGTTCCGGAATATTTGTTGCATTATTTTCATGTCCCAATGGGTATAAAGGGATATGTCATGAACCGTTTGAATTCCAGTAGGATCGTCGTCCAATACCAGCAATGGCCTGGTCGGAGACACTTTAGCTGCCAGATATTCTGAATGGATTTTATTTGCATCCGTAAAAACGGGAATCTTTTTTAATAAGTCCGTTTGCCGAAGTTTCATAGAATTTTATGAATGACAGGAAAATTACGTTATTTCAATTTGGCTTTCATGCCTTCCACTCCTCTTCTCGGGCTGGAGAGTACGGGAGTAGAAATATGGCTCAACTCAGGCAGTAAAACTATCATACTGCCTTGCGCCAGGACAAATACATCAATTTGACCTTCCAGTTCTTCTATTTTTTCTTTTACCAGCTGATTGTGTTTGTCACGATTGTTTTCTTTCATCAGAATATCGAGGGCGCCATCTACCAGTACCGGAATTACTTCTACTTCTTTGCCCAAATCCGCAGCAGCTTTTTTCACCAGGTTGCAGCTGGGTTCCAGTGTAGAGGCCACTGTAGCCACAACAGCAATTGTCTTTCCTGTTTTTACCGCTTCTTCGGCCATGGGCCGGTCTACTTTCAGTACCGGCAAATTCGTTTGTTTTGTGGCAATATCAAATGCTTCACCCACCGATGAGCATTGATTAAAGATGGCATCCACGCCACTTATTTCAAGCATTTGTACATAGCTGCACATGCGCTTTACAATGGCAGGTGTTATTCCACCATTGGCCATTACTTCGCGTAAAAGGCTGTCGTCTACAATATTTGTGAGTTGCGCATCTGGAATTATTTCAGCGAAAAGCTGCTTCAGGTCATCAACAGATACAAAGCTGGTATGTATAATGCCAATTTTTTTCATAAAAAAGTGAGTTTTTAAAACTTATTATATAAATGTATTGATAATTAGTACAAAAATATATCCAATTACGCCAGCTAACGTTGAGCCTAAAGTCCATGATTTAAGTGTTTGAGATACAGTTAAACCCGAGAAGCGGCTTACTACCCAAAACCCAGAGTCATTGGGTAAGGAAAAGCACAAGCCACCCAAAGTTACAGCTAAGGCTACCATCAGTGGAGAAACATCAGAGCCCAGTGCTACCGGTGCTAAAATGGTTGATGCAGTTACCAGCGCCACAGTTGACGAACCCAATGCTGCACGCAATATGGCTGCCAGCAGAAAGCCTGTGGTTATTAATCCGATATTTAGTTCAGTTAGGGTATTAACAATGTACTCACCTATGCCGCTCAGGTATACAATATAACCAAATGCACCACCAACTCCAGTAATGAGTAATATCATCCCAGAGGACTCGGCAGCTTCTATAATGAGCTGGTTTATTGATTTTGTGAGATATTTACGGAGCATAAAAATGGCCGCAAATACACTTATCAACAAAGCTGTATTTTTATTTCCGATAAATTCAAAAATTTCTTTTAATACACTTCCATCTGCAAGCATGAAAGAAATAGCACTACCCAGTAAAATTAGTATAATGGGCAGGAGCAGTGAAAGGAAAGAGAGCGCCATACCCGGTTTGGGCGAGCTGGTAGTTGCATTTACATTGTTTTCTTCCTCTGGGGTTACGGTTTTATCTCTGTGTCCCAGCCACAGGCTGTAGAGCCAGCCGCCAATGAGTACGGCAGGAATTGCAATCAGAATAGCGAGAGAGGCAAAACTGCCAAAACTGACTTCAAAGCTGGTGCCCACATCTACCGGGCCGGGGGTAGGGATGATCATATTATGGCTGGCAATAAGGCCTACCGCCAACGATGTTATAAGGGTAATAAGAGGAATTTTTGTAATCCTTGACATGTTTTTGGCCAGCGAAACCAAAATTACAAATGCTGCATCCATAAATACAGGAATGGATACCAGCAATCCGGTAAAACTCATGGCCAGGGGTGCGTTTTTTTTGCCAATTTTCTGAATAAGTGCTTTTGCAATAGTTTCCGTAGCACCAGCTTCAGATAGTATCTTTCCCAGTACAATGCCGAGCCCTATCACAATACCAATACCTTTAAGAGTATTTCCAAATCCCACGCCTATATTTTCACTGATTTCCCCAATGGGCATTTTTACAGCAAAACCTGTAAGGATGCTAACAAGTAACAGAGCCAAAAATGGATTTACTTTAAACCGAATAATTAAAATAAGCAAAGTTAAAATGGCCAAAAAGAAGATGACTGGAAGAAGATGCCCGGTTACCATAGCTATAAGTGTTTTGTTCTTAATGTTTCATTAATCCCATATCCCAGTTTAGCGGATATCTTTTTTGCAGATTCTTTTACTTTTATAGCAAAATCCTTTCGTTTTTCCGGTTTTAATCTTTCTGCGGGACCGGTTATCCAAATAGCTGCTACAGGATATGAATGTTGATCTAAAATGGGGGCTCCAACACAGTACATGCCTTCATATTCTTCCCCAATATCTTCTGCAAAACCTTGTGAATAAGTTTGTTTTAACACTTTATTATAGATATCTGCATTTGTGATGGTATTCTTATTGAATCTTTGAAAGCTCATGTTGCCTATAAGAGTCTTCATTTCATTCTCAGGCAAAAAGGCCAGAATGGCTTTGGCAGGGGCTGCTGTATGTAAATGGAAGCTTTTACCTGGCTGCAGTACAAATTTAAACATATGCAATCCGCTTACCTGCTCTATTACCACCCCTTCACCCGAGGAAATTACCCCCAGGGCAACAGTCTCTTTTGAATTGTTTCTTAGGGTGCGCATCTCGTCAAGAGAATATTCCACCAGTTTTTTTTCTTTAAATGCGGCATAACCTATAATCAGCAGCTTCTTGGTCAGCCTGAAATTTCGTGAATCTTCATCTCTTGCCAGGTATCCGTTTCCGGCTAGCGTCATCATGATACGATGGACGCTGTTCCTTGGTATATTAAGTTTTGTGGCTGTTTCCGAAATACTTATGCCGGAAGGATATTGCGACAGCAATTCGAATATATGTAACGCACGCTCTAAGTTAGGCACGTGATATTCCTGATCCTTTTTTGATTCGCTTGTTAGGGTCATAAAAATTTTATTGGAGTTTTATTACTACCTCTTTTCCTTCAATCTTAAGTGGAGTGCCCAAATGGGCACTTAATTCAACAACTTTTTCATAAAGTTCTTCGCCTTTTCCTATTGTGGGATCGAGTAACACCGGATCATTTTCAGAATCCCTCGTAAGAGGAACAAAAGAGACATGTTGCAGACTTTTTCCCTGAAAAACCGCACGCGCCATAAGTCCATTGCGCTTATCTGTTACCCTGTACCAGTCAAATGCAGAATTTCCCAAACCGTAAAAAATGGGTTTTGCCTGATACACTTCTATAGGTTGTATAAGGTGTGTGCCATGACCCATAATAAGGTCTGCACCGGCCTCTATAGCGGTATGAGCTAGAACCTGTTCATAGCCTACTATTTCCGGATTTCCTGAAACACCCCAGTGGAAAGAGGCAATTACAATGTCTGCTTCTTCGCTGGCCTTCAGGATATCTTCCCGGAGTTGGTTAAGTGCTTTTTCATCTGGAATTGTTATGATATGGGGTGGCTGGCCAGGTTTGTCTAATACTTGTTCGGGTGGTTCATAATAGGTGTGTATTTTCAGGGCAGCCACCCCGGGTGCATCCGCTTCTGCAACATGATCGTAAGGCCAAAAAGTTGCTGTATATTGCAAAAAGGCAATTCTGACGTTCTTTTTTTCCACCACAAAAGGAGTGTGTGCTTCCACATAATTGTTTCCGCCTCCCGCATAACCAACACCTGCAGAGTCAAGAACTTTCAAGCTGTTTTGCAGAACCTGCCGTGGATAAGTAACATTGTTTGCCACACCAACAGCATCTATTTGTGCGTCTGCAAATGCTTTTACCATTCGGGGTTCGGAATGCCGCCAGTGCAGTTTATGAGGGATGTCGGGCTTTAGCGGGTCAGTGGAAGGGGTAGAAAATGGCCCTTCCAGATTTAAAAATTTCACATCAGCAGCTTTAAGCGTAGGCATTAAATGCTGAAAAGCCTGCGAAGGATTATGCCTTCCCTGAATATTTGTATCTCCAAACAACAGAATGCTGATGCCATCAGCTGCTGGTACTTTCCACTGCCAGGCTTTTTTGTTGAGGTGGTACTGATAATCACTTACATGCTGACCAAAGGTATTAGCATGCAATATAACAGCTATTAATAATGTCAGGGCATGCGGTATTTTTTCTGCAATTATTTCATTTTTTTTCACTAGTATGGGAAATAAGATACATGACTATATTTAAACAATATATACAAATATAGACAAAAAAAAGTGAAATTAAAATTATCCTATTTCACTACCTGACAAGATACTTCAGGAAAACCTTCTGCAGTACCCTGATATTTTCCCAGTGCATCCTCTCCTTGTGGTGTGTAAGGAGAGTCTACTTTTCCTGTAAGGAAGATCATGCCTTCCTGTACGGATCTTCCATTTTCCAGCAAATCATTAACCACCCACAGCAATGCCTTCCATGGATTACCATATACATTGTCTGAACTTCCTTCGTAAACAACATTATCATTATGGTGCACCTTTAAGATTATATTTGAAAGGTCATGGTTTGTGCCTTCAACGGGTTCACTGAGAATAAAACGATGTGCACCTCCCCCTGAGGCAACAAAATCATTTACCCCTTCTCGGCCGCCGGATCGGTCGAAGCGACCATCTGCCATATCAAAAGAAAGATGAATGCTGCTTACTTTTTCTTGCAATTCTTCTATGGAAGAAACGGGAGAAGTAATATCGGTTGCCAGTACCAGGGCTAATTCATTTTCAATGTGGAATTGCATAAATTCATTAAGCTCAACTTCACCCCCATTTTTTATTTCTTGTTCTTTAAAAAGTGGACCGTAAACAGGCTCATTTAGTCCAAAGTTTTCCATGGCCTCTTCAGTGGCAAAAGCCAGCTTGTATCCCACAATATCTCCCAGTTCATTTTTTAAACGCTGTGCCAGTTCCCATTGAATATGGTAGGCTTCTCCCAGTGAGTAGTTGCCATAAGCATTTCCATAAGGTTGCAAGAGCTGCTGATTTTCTCTTCCTTTTATAAATTCATCTACCAGGTTATTTGACTCCTCCATTACTGCGGATACCTCAATATTGCCTGCCGGCGTTTGCTGTTGGTTATGCAGCAGCATGATGCTGTCCGGATGGAAATCCTCATCCTTAAACAAAAGTTGCAGGATATTTTCGCCTTGCTCAAGCTTATAGTATGAATTCCGGGTAAACCATACAAATTCATCATAAACAGCATCTTTTGCCTGAATATTAATGTTATCCTGGTTCACCGATAGTGCAAACGCATCCTTACCCGTGTTTCCTTTGGCTTTAATCCAGATGCTATAGATGCCGGGTGTGTTTATTTCCATTTTATAAAGCAGAGAAGGTATGGTGTCGATTGTTTCTGCAGGTTCTTCCATCTCAACAAAAGTGGTATTATCCAGCCTGTCAGTAGACCATTCAGCTGATGACGAAGCTTCATTTGGGTGCTCAGCTTCCATGATTAAGATTCCATTTTTTTCTTCATGCACCTCGTTTATAATTGTTAAGCCCGTATAATCACAGGCAGAAAAAGCTAATAGGCAGATAATAAATAGATAAAAATTTTTCATCGTTTTTTGTTTTAGTTTTTTGAAGGTAATTGAAAATTACGGTATCAGCTGTTAATTAAACTATCATTATACAAATTAAATGAATGCAACGCATTATTATAAGCATTTCATCGGACATTTATCAGCTGTGAAATCCAGCGCCGTTAAATGGATAAAGTATCAGAAAATCAGTAATTTATTATTTCTTGTCATGATTATGTCATGATTATGACACACATTCAAATACTTTGTCGTGTGTATGCAATTTATTACAACAGACAAATAATTAATATTGTTCTTTTAAAATGAACCGCAGATGCGTATCTCTTATCAGGAAGTTCAGTCTGTTTTATCAGAAATTCTTCAACACCACCAGTTTAATAAGGAAAAAGCTGAATTATGCAGCCGCCTTTTTGCAGAAACTACACGCGATGGTGTATATTCCCATGGCCTGAACCGTTTCCCCAGGTTTATTCGTAACATTCGCGATGGCTATGTTAAGCCCGGGAATGAACCCGTGCAGGATTTAGCACATCATGCCCATGAAGTATGGGACGGACAGGCAGGGCCGGGAAATTTAAATGCATGGCAGATGATGGAAAGAGCCATGGAACTGGCTAAAAAATATTCCATTGGCATGGTTTCGCTCAGAAATACAAATCACTGGATGCGTGGTGGCACTTATGGCTGGCAGGCCGCTGATGCTGGATATGCGGCTATTTGTGCAACCAATACAGAGCCAAACATGCCACCCTGGGGAGGTACTGAGCCCAAAATTGGAAATAATCCGCTTGTGATAGCCATGCCCCATAAACCGGCTCATCTGGTACTTGATATGGCCATGAGCCAGTATTCATTTGGAAAGATGGAGGATTATGCCCTGCAGCATAAAGATTTGCCCTATCCCGGTGGATTCAACCATAAAGGAGAGCTTAGCTATGCCCCTGAAGAAATTCTTGAAAGCCGACAACCTTTACCCATAGGCTATTGGAAAGGAGCAGGATTGTCTTTAATGATTGATTTGCTTGTAAGCACACTTTCCAGGGGTAATGCTACTGTGGACATTGGCAGGCAGCCTGTAGAAAATGCAGTTTCTCAATTATTTATTGCTATAGATGTGCATCATGGAGGAAACCTCCAATTTACCAATGAAATAGCCGCTATTTTAAAAGACGAAATTCATAAAAGCAAACCTTTTTCTGATATCTCACGTATATTATATCCCGGTGAGCGCACACTCCATACCAGGTCTGAAAGCCTTAAAAAGGGTTTACTTGTAAATGAGAAAGTTTGGAGAGAAATTCTTCAACTTAAAGTGAAATAATGCCTTAGACACATTAATAATGTTAACACACACTGTAAATATGAGAAAATTATTACCCATTATTGCAATGCTGTTACTTTTGACCCCCATAACAATAACAGCGGAGGAAGATTATACAAATCTTAAAGCACATCCCCGCTTAATTCTGACATCAGAAAGGGTGGAAGAATTAAAAACGCTTTGGCAAACCGATCCATTATTTCAGGATCTGATGGAAATAATCGAGTTTTATGCCGATAGTGCCTTAAATTCTCCTTTGATTAAATATGAGTTTGACGAGCCTGGCAATCCAAGATTAAAATACCAGCGCCGGCATGCTATGCTGCGCGTATTTAATTGCGGGTTGATGTACCAGTTAACCGGAGACACGGTTTATGCTGCAAGGGTGCGTGATGAGATAAAAGCAGCCGCCAATTTTCCGGACTGGGGGCCCGACCATTTTTTAAATATTGGTGAGCTTTCTGCAGTTACCGGTATAGGATATGATTGGGTGTATGACTATTTAACTGAACAAGATAAAGCTGAAATTCTTCAGGGAGTTGTAAAACATGGGTTGAGAGAAGGCATCATTGCCTATAAAGGCAATCATCAGAATGATTTCTGGGTAAATGCCATCAGCAACTGGAACCAGGTTTGCAACGGAGGTTTAACCTTGTTAGCACTTGGTATTGCCGATGAAAAACCTGACACAGCAAAAATTATTGTTGATCATGCAGTGAGCTCAATTGAACATGCCATGTCGAGTTACATACCAGATGGCGCATGGCATGAAGGTCCAACGTATTGGGCATATGGAACAACTTACAATGGCATGCTCCTTTCTGCCCTCAGAACTACTTTTGGCAATCTGCAGGGACTGGAAAATGATCCAGGCTATTTACCCATGGGCAAGTCAGGACTGTTTCACATTCATACGGCAGGACCCACTGGTCTCTATTTTAACTACGGAGATTCGAAAAAGACTTTATATTACTCCCCGGTTTTATTTTGGATGGCACATGAATTTGAAGAACCCGGCTATGCCTGGTTTGAAAGGTTAACA
>JBEPYD010000146.1:0-8736 GCA_041641575.1 Bacteroidales bacterium | reverse complement strand
CTACAAGGTCGTCAATGTACTTCCATAAGAATTGCATTAACAACAGAAAAGTAACAATGAAAAAGGTCAGAATTAATGGACCTGTGAATGTTTTTAATATAAATACATGCAGTTTTTTCACCGATGGGCCTAAAAATTTATCGATTTAATCAAATTTCTTAAAGCAAATTTAATACCGTTCAGTATCTAAATATGCTAAAACATACTTTTGCGCTGTAAAAGTAAAGTTTTTTTGAAGAAGGCAGGGGAATGAGAATGAGAAAAAGACGTGGAAATTATGTTCCCAGCATATGTTTTAATTCATTTATCTGGCTATCCCATAAGTCAATGCTGTCATCTTTTTCATCTTCTTCTGCAAAGTCGGTGATTACGAGCGCCACATCGCCGGTAAGCTCGTGAATATCTATCCGGAATTCAAACCATGAAGTTTCAGGGTCGTCTTCGTCAAGCCATGAAAACCTTATCATTTTATTTTCTTTAAAAGCCACGCGCTCGGCGCTTTGTTCAGAACCATCCCAGAAAAAAGTAAAGACAGTTCCCTTAAGATTTACATCATCAGCGAACCATTCTGAAAGGCCGGCAGGAGTACTAATGATATTAAATAATATTTTTGGCGAAGTTTTAAGGGTATACTCCAGTTCAAATTTCTGTTTCACGGATATATTTTTTTAATAAATATTGGTTACTTTGTCCCTTTTACAGGATCCTCACAGGTTTCTCCGTGGAAATATAATAATATTCTACGACAATACCAGAGAAATTTCTAATATTGCCTGTGAAGTAGCGCAATATAACAAAAAAAAGAGATTAAAAAAACTTCAGTACTAAATATCCGCTAATTAAAAGCACTATTCAATAACATTATCCACATCGTTCCAGAAAACCTGGCGCTTTTCATGGTAAGCTTTTGTAGCCATATGCGCAGTAATTGCTTCCTCAAAACCTGCATCAATATCACAACTTGGCTGTTGGTTTAAACGAATGGAATCGAGCCATTCTTTCATGTGCAGGTGCGTGGTATCTACCCGCTTGCCACCTCTGTAGGTGTAAAGTAAGCCTCTGCCTGCAAAATATTGCTCTGTGGCAGAGGTAACTGCATCTACATTGGTGCTTCCGGGAACATAGCTGTAAATGGGTCTTCCGGGTTCAATAATGCCTTTTTCAATTTTCTCCTGGTAGCGCGTGCTGCGCGGGTCAGGCATAATTGAAAGAGAATTCCCCAGTTCCATCCATGCATCATGCCCCATAATTACTTTCCCTCTGTCTTTCTGACTTGCGAGTGTGGCACTGTAAAGCATCGTAAAGTCATGTTTTGGGAATTCGTAGGCTACTTGTAAAACATCGGGAACTGTGCGACCATCTTTGTAATAATACACACCCCCTGATGAAACAGCAGAGTGGGGAATACCCACGCCTAAAATCTGGTTAATGGCATCATACTCATGGGTGAGAAGATCGCCATTTAGACCGGTGCTGTAGTCCCACCAACAGCGCCAGCGGAAAAATCTTTCCAGACTAAATGAATGATCGGGTGCAGGTCCGATAAATTGTTGCCAGTCAATGGTCTGCGGGTTTGCTTCAGGGTGAATGGGATATACCCATGCGCCATTGGGGGAGTTACGGTTAGTGGCAACTTCAATAAGGGTTATTTTTCCCAATAAATTTTTATCAATGGCTTCTTTGGCTTTGATGTAACTCTCGGTTTGCCTTCCCTGGTGGCCTAACTGGAAAATAATGCCACTGTCCTTAACCGCTTTTCTTACTTCGTATGTTTCATCAACTGTCCAGGTCATTGGCTTTTCAAGATACACGTGTTTTCCCTGCCGGGCGGCATCAATGGCCATGGTACCATGCCAGTGATCAGGCGTGGCAATAATTACGGCATCAATATCATCAGCAGCAAGTAAATCTTTGTAATTTTTATAGCGGCGGGGTGTTGGCCCCATTTTTCCTTCTACACCTTCACGGTTGATATTAGCTGCGGCTCTCTGGGCACGTTCTGCATATACATCAAAAATATCACACACCCCGTTAATAACCACATTCAGGTCATCCTGCATCAGAAAATCATGATATCTTTTGTCGTAACTGTCTACTGCGGCTGCTTTTTTCCACTCTTCCACATCTTCAGGATGCATATATCCGGTAGCCCGCAATAAGTGATTACCCCTTATGCCAAACCCTATGATGCCCAGGCGTATGGTTGGTCCGTCGCTGGTGTTTCTTTCACCAATATCAGGTGCTTCATAAGACATTTGGAGTTCTTCCGCAAGTTTACTTTTCACGAAATTATCGTATTGATGGCGCTTTAAAGCACCATATAGTGCTCCGCCAACTACCGGAATTGTTGCAAGGCCTTTTAATACATCCCTCCGGTTAACACCTTTTTTTGATGTATTCTCTGATTTATCCTGTTTATTTGCGTTATTATTATCTGTTGCCATTATTTATTTTTTACTATAAAAAACGAAAAACAATGCTATTTTATTTCTTGAAGATAACCCGGTCGAAACCCAGTATCTTGCTGGTGGGGAAGACGAGTAAAACGGCTATAGCAAGCAATTCAATTAAAGTTTTGTTAATAATAAAGTAATTTCCTTCAGTAGGAATTAAATATTCTAATGAAAGAAAGGGAGGGTGTGAAAGATAATAGAAACTGAGAAGTAAGATGCCGGCAATTTTTGCAATTTTTGTAAAAGCACCCAGTATCAAGCCCAGTCCAATGGCAATGAGCCCCCAGATATTCAGAAAATCAACCACCTGTATGGTGGTGGGATTTGCTGCGAGTGATTGAAAAAATTCACTCATAAAACCTTTGGAATCCATTAAATAACCTACCGAAGTCCAGCCGGGGTTCAATAGCTTTATCAGGCCCTCATAAAAAAAATGCCATCCAATGGATAGCCTCAGGAGCACAAGTAAAGTTACCTGAGTATTAGATAAATTTCTTTTCACAGTTGTCATTATACATTAATTAAGTTCTTTGATTTTTATATCTTTTATCCAAATCGTGCTGCCATGATCCTGAATGCCAATGTGACCAGCCTGTGCCAGACCATAGCCGGGGAAATTCTGCCATTTACCGGTGTTTTTTAAAGAATCCCATTCCTGGTTCCAAAGTGTATATTCCACTACTTTTTTTCCATTTAGCCAATGTTCCACAACTCCGTCAGCTTTTTTTATACGCGACGAATTCCATTTACCAGCGGGTTTTATATCAGGGTCTTTGGCAGGATGCATGGCATAATTTGCTGCCGTCTTTTGCCATGGCTCCAATCTGGACGGGAAACCGATGTCATCTATCATCTGGTATTCCGGACCCGAAGCATGAATGAACGGGTAATCTTCCGTAACATTAAAAAACATGCCACTGTTTCCCTCTTTGGCTATTTTCCATTCCCATTTCAGATCAAAGTCAGCATATATTTTGCGGGTTATTATACCACCGGCTTCATCAGAGCCTGCTCCAGATGTTGTAATGGTACTATCTACTACCTTCCAGTGTGCCGGAAGGCTATCAGACTGATATCCCCGCCAAAGGTTCATGCTTTTGCCATCAAACAAAAGTTGCCACCCTGCTTCCTTTTCTTCACTGGTAAGCACATTCATGGGTTGGCTCTTATCATTTTCGGAATTGTTGCAAGCGGTTAAAATGAATATTAAAAGCACTAATGTTATTGAAATATTGCAACAGGAGTGTAATTCTATTTTTTTCTTCGTTGTATGAAAACCATTCATTCTATGTGCTTTTTTGAAGCAATTCATCTTTTTAAAAAAAAATCAAGCCTACAAAGATAAATAAATGATGGTGTTTGAAAAATAATAAATGCTTGTTTCTGTTTTTTTGGAAACACCGGATTATGTAATTTTGCACCTTAATTTTAAAACACCTTAATGATATACCCAAACACTTTTGAACTAAAAACAGGATTTTCGCGCATCCGGGAGAGTTTAAAACAAACCTGTCTGAGTCCCCTGGGTATCAAAGAGGTTGACGAAATGGCCTTCAGTAATAACTTTGATGTTATCACACATGATTTAGAACTTACCGAAGAGTTTCGGCAAATTTTGTTGTTTGGAGAAAATTTTCCACTTGATCATTATATAGATGCCACACGGTTTTTTAAGAAGGCTGCTGTTGAAGGTGCTTTTTTAGAACTGGACGAGGTAAATGATTTAAAAAAATCACTTGAAACAATCCGGTTGCTGGTATCTTTTGTGAAAAGCCTGGATGATGAAAAATATCCCCGCCTGAGAGATCTGGCAAAACCCGTTAAGCAGTTTCCTTCAATTTTGGACAGGATAAATGCTATCCTTACCCGGCACGGTAAGGTTAAGGATAATGCATCGCCTGAACTGGCAGCTATCCGTTCTTCTATGCATCAGCTTTCTTCAGAAGTAAGCAAACGGATGCAGCGTTTGCTTAAGCAGGCACAATCGGAAGGTTGGGTTGAAAAAGAAACCACCATCTCTATGCGTAACGGTCGCCCGGTGATACCTGTTAATGCTTCCGATAAACGAAAACTTAAAGGGTTTATCCATGATGAGTCTTCTACGGGGAAAACTGCTTTTGTTGAACCTTCAGAAGTATTTGAAGCCAATAATAAAATCCGGGAGCTTGAATATGCTGAACATCGGGAGATTGTAAAAATACTGACAAACTTCACCATTTTCTTACGGCCTTACCTGCCTGAACTTACAGAAGCTTATACTTTTCTTGGGCAGGTTGATTTTTATCAGGCTAAAGCCAAATATGCGCTGCAAACGAATGCTGTGCTACCGAGGGTTTTTGATGAGCAGATTATTCGCTGGAAGGATTCTTTTCATCCTCTGCTATACCTTACTTTAAATGCGGCATCAAGGGAAATTGTTCCCATGAGTCTGGAGCTTATTCCGGAAGAGCGCATCCTGGTTATTTCAGGTCCCAATGCCGGTGGAAAATCTGTTTGTTTGCAAACGGTGGCTTTGCTTCAGTATATGTTGCAATGTGGCCTGCTTGTGCCGGGAAGTGAAAACTCGGAATATGGTATTTTCCAGAATATCATGCTCGACATTGGTGATGAACAGTCAATTGACAATGACCTGAGCACCTATAGTTCGCACCTTGTAAATATGAAGGCCTTTATTAAGAATTGTAATGAAAAAACACTTGTACTGATTGATGAATTCGGTGCAGGCACTGAACCTATGCTTGGGGGAGCTGTTGCGGAATCTTTGTTACAGGCCATGAATGAGAAGCTGACATTCGGCGTAATCACCACCCACTATACAAATCTAAAGCATTTTGCGGCTTCGCAGGAAGGTATTATAAATGGCGCCATGCTTTTTGATATTCAAAAAATGGAACCCTTATATAAGCTTCAGGTAGGAAGGCCTGGCAGCTCTTTTGCTTTCGAAATTGCCCGCAAAATTGGTTTGCCGGAAGAAATACTGAAAAATGCATCAGATAGGGTGGGGAAGGAGCATATTGATTTTGATAAACACCTGAAAGATGTATTGCGGGATAAGCGCTACTGGGAGAAAAAGCGGGATAATATCCGGCGTGCAAATAAAAAGCTGGAACAGACGCTGGAGCGATATGAGAAAGAGCTGGCGGATATAAAAGCGCTGCAGAAAGAAACCCTGAAGAAAGCCAAAATAGAAGCCGAACAATTGCTGGGCGAAGTAAACAGCAAGATTGAAAATACCATACGGGTAATAAAAGAGAGCCAGGCGGATAAAGAAAAAACGCGTGAAGCACGCAAATCGCTTGAATCATTAAAAGAAACAGTGAAAAAAGGTGAGTTTGTTGAATCCACAGCCATAGATGGAAAAATGGAGCGCATCAGGGAAAAACAAAACAGGAAAAAAGATGCTAAAAAGAACGAGCCATCTGCTAAACAAGAAAATATCCGCGAACAGCCCATTGTAATTGGTGATAAAGTGCGGTTAACAGGGCAGCAATCCACCGGTGAGGTAATGGAGATATCAGGAAAAAATATTTCCGTAGCCTTCGGACACATGATTACGACTGTAAAAAATGATAAGCTTGAAAAAATTAGTAGCAATGAATATAAAAACAGCCTTAAAGATAACCGGACGGCAGTGCGTACAAGTTTCCAGAGCGATCTTTCTGATAGAAAACTTAATTTTAAGCCACACCTTGATGTGCGTGGAAAAAGAACGGAAGATGCATTGAAACTTGTTGAGAATTTTATGGATGACGCTGCACTTACCAATTCTTCTGAAGTACGGATTTTGCATGGCAAAGGTGATGGCATTCTGAGGCAGTTTATCAGGGATTACCTTCGGGGGCTTGATTTTGTACAAACATATAAGGATGAGCATGTGCAATACGGAGGCTCAGGAATTACAATTGTTGAATTAAAATAATTTTTAGAATTGATGAATCAGTTTTCGGGCGCTTATATATTTCAACAGGCAAAATATGTTGAATTTGTTATTGTAGTAGTTTTTTCTGTTGGATTGGTTGGCCGCACCTATAATGATACTACCGGAGCTTTTATCATGAGTATTTCATTGATTTCATTGGGATTGTTATACCTTTTTATTGGATTCTCAGTGGATAAATACCTGCCGGAAATAGGCAAAGCGTTGGCCGGATGGACTGCTTTTTCGGGTGCTGCAGCTGCTTTTATGGTTACAGGTATACTGATGAAGTTTAACCAATGGCCGTACGCGGGAAAAGTGCTAATTTACTCCCTTGTACCAGGAATTTTTGGATTACTTGTTATTGCAATTCGTACCTGGAAAATGGAGGAATATGAGGAATTTTTCAAGCGTCATTCCATTCGCCTGCTTGTAATTGCGGGTATTGCGGGAGGCATGTATTACCGCTCCTCTGAATCCATTGCAACCATCTTTGATTTTTCCTTCCGGTAATTCCCACTTTTTTTTAATCATTAAATATTAAGGTCATTTTAAAGAAAATATTTGTGATCTTGAAATCTTTGCCATACTTTTGGTAGCACGAATTTAAAAATAGTAACACGATGTCGATAAAACGATTTGGCGTTTCTCTTGATTCTGAATATCTCTCGGAGCTTGAGTATCTTGTAAAAAGAAATAAATTTCCGAACCGGAGTCAGGCCATCCGGTTTTTAATCGAAAAAAACATGGTTGAAACCAAGTGGGAATGCAACAACAATGTTGCAGGCATCATTATGCTTGTATATGACCATCACAAAAGTGATATTTGCACCCGGCTGCACGAAATTCAGCACCAGCACAGGGAACTTATTTTATCTGTTCAGCATGTGCACATTGATTCTAAAAATTGCATGGAGTCGATTATGGTTAAAGGACAGGCCTATCAACTTACCGAACTTGGTGATAAGCTTTGCTCATTAAAGGGCATACGCCATGGCAAATTAACCATGACAGCAGCAGGATAATTTTTTTGCATTTGTGGTAGCACTAAATAGTAAAACGTAACACTATACCTAAACAAAATATATAAATATTAAACCTAATAAACCTTTTTTTATGCGCAAACTTTATGTTAAGATTATTCTATTTTTTATGATCAGTCCTATAACGCTGCTTGCGCAGCAGGACTTGCCCCTTACTTCTGACACCCTCGATATTGAGGAGGTAGTGGTGACCGGTACAAAAATTCAAGTTGCACGAAAGAATGTCCCAATGTCTATTTCGTTACTTTCTGCGCAAACCCTTGAAAGATCTGGTGAGTTTTCTTTATTGCCCGTAATTAGCCAGCAGGTGCCGGGTGTATTTGTTACAGAAAGAGGTGTAACAGGTTTTGGCGTTGCAGAAGGTGCTGCTGGTGGCATTACCATTCGTGGTATAGGCGGAAGTCCCAATACACAGGTTTTGATGCTCATTGACGGACATCCGCAGTACATGGGAATTTTTGGACATCCTTTGGCTGATTCTTATGTAACATCTGATGCTGAAAGAGTAGAAATTATTCGCGGCCCTGCCTCCATCCTATATGGTTCCAATGCCATGGGTGGCGTGATTAATATAATCACCAAAAAGCAACAAAAGGAGGGTTTTAGCGGAAGCGCCATGGCCAAATATGGTAGCTTTAACACCCAAAAATATATGGCCAATGCCGGTTACCGGAAGAATAAGTTTCATGTTTTTGCCTCTGTTAATTATAACAGCACCGATGGCCACCGGGATAGTTCAGATTTTGAAATACTAAACGGTTATTTCAAAACCGGTTATGCATTTTCAGATAAAATTAGTGCTGTAGCAGATATTAACCTGGCTAGCTTTAATGCCACTGACCCGGGTATTTATGATACTGGTGCCGGCGAACATATTGATATTTTACGTGGTATGGCCTCTTTCACACTCACCAATAATTTTGAAAACATTGAAGGTGCTTTGAAGTTTTTTCATAATTTCGGAAAGCATGAAATGACCAGTGGTTTTCATTCTGAGGATTTTAACACAGGCGTTAATTTTTATCAATCGTTGACTTTGTTGCCGGGCAACGTTATCAATTTTGGGTACGATTATAAAACATTTGGAGGAATTGCTGAGAATACTTTTGGAGATGTTGTTTTTGGCGACACTTCCATCTATGAACAGGCAGGTTATGTGTTCATTCAACAGCAATTGTTTTCTCAGCTGATATTGAATGCAGGCTTGCGGCTGGAAAGTAATTCGGTTTATGGCAACGAATGGATTCCACAATTAGGTTTTGCTTATCATCCTATGGCCGGAACTACATTGAAAGGTAGTGTTTCGAAAGGTTTCAGAAGCCCA
>JBEPYD010000145.1:0-8754 GCA_041641575.1 Bacteroidales bacterium | reverse complement strand
GGTTGTAATTACGGGCGTTACTTCTTCTCCATTGGCTGCAGACTGCTTGCGGAAACTGCTCATCCAGGCACCACCTCTTTTTGATGGACGTGGAAACCAGTCCATGTAGAGAATACCCACATGGTCACCGTTTGCTTCTTTTACTTCAAAAACCTGCACGTCTTTATGATATTTTGGAATGTCTGTGCGTTCTTCAAAGGTCAATCCAAACAAACGATTGGTGACTTCAAAGACACCATCGCGCACATTTGTAAGTTCAAAATATGGGCGCACTTCTGATTCGTCCAGATCATATTTGGCTTTGCGCACTTTCTCTGCATAATACCACCAGTCCCAGGGTTCAATGGTAATGCCTGCATTTTCCTTGTCAGCCATCGCTTGCAGCTCGGCAGCTTCCTGCCTGGCCACTTTCAATGCCGGATCCATAATACGATCTAAAAAGGCCATTACGCGCTCTGGTGTTTTGGCCATGTTTTCTTCCAATACATAGTGTGCGTGGGTGGGGTATCCTAAAAGTTTCGCACGTTCAGCTCTTAGAGAAGCCATTTCAGCGGCTATTTCTTTATTGTCGTATTCATTATCGTTGTTTCCTTTGTTGATGTATCCCAGGAAAATTTCCTTGCGCAGTTCCCGGTTATCGGCATATTGCAAGAAAGGGGTGATGCTGGGCCTGTCGAGCGTAAAGGCCCATTTTCCTTCGTGACCTTTTTCTTTGGCTGTTTCGGCAGCACCAGCAATTACAGATTCAGGCAATCCGGCCAGGTCAGCTTCATCTTCAATTACCAGCAGGAAGTCATTATTCTCTTTCAGCAGATTTTGTCCAAAAGCTACAGATAGCTCTGAAAGTTTCTGGTTTATTTCCCGTAGTTTTTCTTTTTTATCTTCAGGGAGAGATGCTCCGCTACGTACAAATGATTTATATTCTTTTTCCAGCAATTGTTTTTGTTCTGCTGTTAAATCCAGTGACTCTTTTTGATCGTATACATCCTTTACCCTGGCAAACAGTGCTTCATTTAACATAATGTCATCTCTGTGTTTGCTTAACATCGGGGATATTTTGCGGGCAATATCCTGTAAGGTGTCATTGGTATGCGAAGAGCTGAGGTTAAAAAACACACTTCCTACTCTGTCCAATAACCGGCCGCTGTACTCATAAGCTTCAATAGTATTTTCAAAAGTAGGCTCTTCAGCGTTATCGGCTATGGCAGTAATTTCTTCCTGGTGTTCCTGAATGCCCCGCTCAAAGGCCGGCATAAAATGTTGGTTCTCAATCTCCTCAAAAGGAGGTACTCCATAAAGGGTTTTGTAATCGGTAAAAAAAGGATTTTGTTCCACGGATTTGTCATTTTGGTTATTACACATTGTAAATACTAACAATGAAATAAACAATAAAAACAGATTTTTTTGCATTTTTTTAATTTTTAAATTATCCACGTGAATTAAACATTTTTTCTTAAATGTTTAGTATGGAAAATACTTGTTAAAAAACATATTGGATATTTTCTGTCTCTGAAAATTAATCTGAGACTCAGTATCAGAAAAAAATGCAAAAAAAAACCTCTGAGATATTCTCAGAGGTCTTTTAAGTTAGTTCTTATGGTTTATGACTTGTCGTCATCTGTTTTTTTGTCTCCACAGCTGCTTTTTTTCTCAGAAGAACATTTTTTAGCGCAATCTGATTTTTTAGCATCTTTATTTTCTGCTTTTTTAGGGTCTTTGTCTGGTGTAGACATTTCAATGTTTAAATTGTCTGTGGTTGCTGCAATTGCAGGTGCTGTAAATGATCCAAGAAATGCAACAAGTGCTAATACTGCTAAGAATTTTTTCATGATTTCTACTTTTTTTGGTTTGATTTTTATTCAAGTACAAAGCTAATAGAAATCTTATAACAGGACGTTAATGAAATGTTAAAAAAAGACAATAAACTCTTTTTTAATTTGCTTGTGGATTTTAAGCATTTATTGTTTTGGTAGAAATTTTGCGATTGTTGTATAATTCGCCTGTACCCGGTCGTCTATGCGTACTTTTACATCCGCATGCAGGGGCAGGAATACATCTACCCTTGATCCAAACTTGATAAATCCAAGCTCTTCACCCTGTTTTGCCTCCGTGTTTTCTTTGGCATAGCAAACAATTCTACGGGCAACGGCTCCAGCAATTTGCCGAACAAGGATTTCTTCACCACTTTCAGTTTCCAGCACCAGGGTGGTGCGTTCATTTTCTGTTGATGATTTTGGGTGCCATGCCACCAGGTATTTCCCCGGATGATATGTGTAGTATTTGATTTTGCCAGATACAGGATACTTGTTAGAATGAACATTCAGCGGCGACATGAAAATGGATATTTGAATCCGTTCATCTTTAAAATACTCGTTTTCAATTGTTTTTTCAATTACCACCACTTTACCATCAGCCGGAGCAATGATTTCAAGTTGATTTTCCATTCGTTTTCGCAATGGGTTTCTGAAAAACCATAGCACAAGGCTGTAAAAAACAATAGAAGCCACTATTACGGGTAAAACTATCCAGATATTCCCATCAGCGGCAATGTATACAATAACATTTATTACGATAAATAAAACCAGAAAACTGGTTAAAATGCGGTATCCTTCTTTATGTATTGGCATAGTGTCAGGGTTTAAAATAGGTTAACAATTGGAGGTACACAAATGTTACCGGAATTCCCAGCAAAACTGAATCCAGACGGTCTAACATGCCGCCATGTCCGGGTAATAATTTACCAGAATCTTTTATTTTCAGATTTCTTTTGTACAATGATTCTGCAAAATCTCCATAAATTGAGGATAGTGCAGTTAGTATTGCAAAACCTATCCATCCCGTAAGTGAAAGTGAACTAAAAAAAGTGCTGTAAATCCATGCAGCAACCAGGGTGAAAATTATTCCACCAATAGCTCCTTCCCAGCTTTTTTTGGGAGAAAGCCTTTTGAAAAGCGGATGTTTCCCAAGCGTAATGCCGGAAAGATAAGCTCCCGTATCATTCACCCAGGTAAATGTAAAAAGTGCAAGAATGTATACGGGGTTATAAATGCCGGATTTCTCGTGTGCTATGTAACTGAGCAATGCGAAAGGTAAGGCAACATATATAATTCCAAAAAATGTGTGGTGCAGATTCTTAAGGGGGGTTTGCTTTTTACGGTATATTTCACTCAGTTGAATAATCAGATATGCGGGAATAAGGGCAAGATAAATGATAAAGGGCAAATTTCCGGATGCGTGCAGGTAGCCAGCTGTAAAAAGGAGCATACCTGTAATGGTACCGGTAACTATCTGAGGACTGGTTCCCGGAGCTTTAAATGATTTGTAGAATTCAACCAGACAGAGCGAAGAAAGCAAAAGAAAAAGCAGGTAATACCAAATATTACCTGCAATTATTGCAATAAGGAGTATGGCAACGAAAAGAACACCGGTAATAGTTCTTTGAACAATGTTTTTCAATTTTCAAAATCCTTTATGAGTTTCTTTGCCCGCACCACATTATCTCTTTTAACATACAGCTCTATTTCACCTATATGATAGGATGAATCCTGTTTATTGATGATGAATACCTCAATTTCATGATCAGAAAGCATTTTTCTGATCATCTCCGCCTGAAAGGCTTGTGAGGCGTAATAGGCTACAACCCAATCTTTCTCCATTCTATAAAGCAGATATCAATGTTCAATCAAACCTAATTTTTATTTTCCTTTATTATCCTGTCGGTCTTCCTGCTTCTCCTCTTTATCTTCTGGTTTTTTCCTGGTGTCTGAGGCAGATTTTGGTAATGTATCTTTTGTTTTCTTTGCTTTGCTTTTAGGAGTTTCCTGCTTCTCATCCTGCTTTTCCTCTCCGTTCATCTTTTGCTTTTTACCTTTTTTAATAAGCATTTCAGTTTCTGCAGGTTCAAATTTTCGTTTTCCGAAAATTCGTTCAAGGTCTTCGCTAAAGATTACTTCTTTTTCCAGCAACAAATTAGCCAGTTCTGCTAATTTTACTTTGTTTTCAGAGAGAACTTTCTTGGCACGGTTGTATTGTTCAGTAATAATACGGTTAGTTTCCTGATCAATTACTTCTGCTGTTTTCTCGCTATAGGGTTTGTTAAATGAAAATTCATGTTGTCCGCTTGAGTCATAAAAACTTAGGTTTCCTATTTTTTTACTCATGCCAAAGTAGCTTACCATAGCAAAAGCCTGTTTTGTTACCCTTTCAAGGTCATTCAGGGCGCCAGTAGATATTTTATTGAAATTTATTTCTTCCGAGGCTCTTCCACCAAGTGCCGAACACATTTCGTCAAGCATTTGCTCGGTAGTGGTGAGCTGCCTTTCTTCGGGCAGGTACCATGCTGCACCTAATGCTCTGCCGCGTGGAATGATGGTAACTTTCACCAATGGATGTGCATGCTCCAGTAGCCAGCTAATAGTGGCATGGCCGGCTTCATGAAACGCGATGGTTTTCTTTTCAAGGGTTGAGATAATTTTATTTTTTCTCTCCAGTCCGCCAATAATACGATCTACGGCATCGAGAAAATCCTGTCGCTCTATTTGTTTTTTGTTTTTACGGGCGGCAATCAATGCAGCCTCATTACATACGTTTGCAATATCTGCGCCCGAAAAGCCCGGGGTTTGTTTGGCCAGAAAATCAGTTTCCAGATCTTGTTCGATTTTCAGGGGACGCATGTGCACTTTGAATATTTCTCTACGCTCATTCAGGTCGGGTAATTCAACATGTATTTGCCTGTCGAAGCGGCCGGCGCGCATAAGGGCACGGTCGAGCATGTCAGCCCGGTTGGTTGCTGCCAGTATAATTACACCCACATTTGTACCGAATCCATCCATTTCGGTAAGGAGTTGGTTCAGGGTGTTTTCGCGCTCGTCGTTTGACCCCATGTTTGGGTTTTTGCCACGGGCACGGCCAATGGCATCAATTTCATCAATAAAAACGATACAGGGTGCTTTTTCTTTTGCCTGTTTAAACAGATCCCTCACACGGGATGCTCCCACCCCTACAAACATTTCAACAAAGTCAGAACCTGACATGCTGAAAAAAGGTACATTTGCTTCGCCGGCAACGGCTTTGGCCAATAATGTTTTTCCGGTACCCGGAGGGCCAACCAATAAGGCTCCTTTTGGAATTTTACCTCCCAGGTCTGTATATTTTTTAGGCCTTTTTAAGAAGTCTACAATTTCTTTCAGCTCAAGTTTAGCCTCTTCCAGACCTGCAACATCAGAAAAGTCTGTTTTAACATTGGTGTCTTTATCAAATATTTTTGCTTTTGATTTTCCCACGCTAAAAATATTACCAGCAGCGCCACCGCCTGCACCTCCGGCCATTCTGCGGAAAATGAACATCCATATTGCCACCAGAATAATAATAGGCAGCACCCAGGACAATATTTCCCGGAAAAAATCCGTGCGGGTCTCATAACTTACACTTACCATTTCGCTCTCGCTAAAACCTTCCTGCGCTTCTTCCAGGCGCTGTTCAAAAATTTCTACAGAACCTATGGTAAAGAAATAGTGCGGGCCAGTACGAGATGTTCCTGATATTCCGCCATCAACCACATCGCTGTATTCTTCCTGATCAAGTTTAGTGTCTTTAATATGAATTTCAGCACGTTCCCTGTTCACTACCACAATTTTTTTAACATCGTGGTCACGCAACATTTCACGTTCAAATTTTTGCCAGGTTATTTCTTTAGGTCCCTGGCCCATCTGCATAAACTGAAGTGCTATAATTCCCAGAAGAATTAATCCGTATATCCAATATGCATTAAATTTGGGCTTATTATTCCCTGCGTCTCCTTTTTTCTCACTCGTGCCAGGTTTTCCTAAAGGGGGTGTTTTTTTTGTTTTCTGATTAATATTTTTTTCTGCCATTTTTTCCTTTACATTATATAAAATTAGCCTTCCTCTATTCGCTCTGTTTCGCCATCGGCCCATAAATCCTCTAATTTATAGTGATCCCGGGTTTCAGGCTGAAAGATATGAACAAGAATGTTGCCATAGTCCATTAATACCCAAAGGGAATTTTCTTTTCCTTCAACATGATAGGCTTTTATTCCATTTTTTTCTTTTACTTCCCTGGCAATAGATTCAGTTATAGCACTAACCTGACGGTTTGAGTCACCGGTGCAAATAATAAAATATTCAGTGTAGATGTTATCGATGGTGGTAAGATCTATTTTTAAAATTTCTTTGCCTTTTTTTTCCTGAATGCCGCTTATAATAGAAGTAACAAGTTCTTTTGTTGAAGTGTCAATAGTGTCTTTTATCATTAAAAATTTTTAGGTTTCACATTATTAAATTCTCTGCCAAACGGTTGGTTTACTCAAAGAATTAAATCAGGGTTTAAAGATATAAATTGATTTGTTATATTAACCAATAATATTATAAAATGTTTGTAGTTCATCCAGCTTTAAACCATTATTTACATGACTTTTTGGCAGTTGTGCTTTTCAACGACATATTCAATACAAATATTGTTCCTTCTTCAATGGCATTTAGTATTTTTGATTTCTTTTAATGATTCTTCTTCATACGGCTTGTAAATAAATATATTTTGAAAGTTAATTACAACATAGATTACGTACAGGAGGTTGACTCTACCAATGCTTATCTTCAGCAAATGCGGAATGTAAAAAACCTTCCTGAGGGGTATATTGTTTCGGCTTTTTATCAAAAAAAGGGCCGTGGGCAAACTGGCAACAGCTGGGTTTCGGAGGCAGGCAAAAACATCACGTTTTCCATGAACCTTACACCCCGTTTTTTGCCAGCTGGAGATCAATTCTTTCTTTCGATGTCTGTATCCCTTGGTATTGTTCAATGTATTGAAAACTTAGGTGTTGAGGCTAAAATAAAATGGCCTAATGACATTTTGATACACGGGCGAAAAGTATGCGGTATTCTAATAGAAAATACTGTAGAAGGGAATTGCCTTGGCAATGTTACCGTTGGTACAGGACTGAATGTGAATCAGAAAAAATTTCCTGAAAACATACCGCATGTTACTTCACTTGCGCTTGCGCTTGGAAAGGAATTAAATCGTGATGAACTCATCCATTCTTTGGCAAGGCAGATATTACACTATTATCAATTCCTTAAAAATCATCAGTTAGACGAGCTTAAAGATTTGTATCTTCAAAAGTTATTTCGTTACAAAGAGCCAGCATTTTATGAGGATGATAAAGGAAGTTTTACCGGAGAGATCATCGATGTACTGCCCACGGGTGAGCTTATTGTTCGTAGAAATGATGGCAGAAATACAGCATACCTTTTTAAAGAAATAAGCTATCAATTTTAGAATGGTTATTGGTTTTAATGGTATTAGGTTTTTAATCCAGAAGCATGATTTTATACAACAGTTTTAGAATAGCATTAAAAATAATTATCTTGGCGGTTTACAATTTATAAACAAATGGTATTAGAGCGGGTTGACTGGATTATCTTACTGGCATTTTTTGCCGTGCTTTTACTTATTGGATTTGTGGCTTCACGTGGCGCAGGGAAAAATACATCGAGCTTTTTTCTTTCTGGACGCGACCGGCCATGGTGGCTTTTGGGTATTTCTATGGTGGCCACCACTTTTTCTTGCGACACACCAAACCTTGTTACAGATATGGTGCGCTCGGGCGGAGTGGCAAGCAACTGGCTTTGGTGGGCTTTTTTACTCACGGGAATGCTTACGGTATTTATTTATGCAAAGCTATGGAACCGCTCGCAGGTAATGACTGATCTTGAATTCTACGAGATTAGGTACAGTGGGAAAATTGCAGCTTTTTTACGCGGTTTTCGGTCGGTTTACCTGGGTTTTTTCTTTAATATAATGGTAATTGCAAGTGTTAGTCTCGCTTTTATAAAAATTGCCGCCGTAATGTTAGGCCTTGCTCCATGGGAAGCACTGGTGATTGCTTCCGTGATAGTGCTTTTCTACAGTACCCTGGGTGGCTTAAAATCTATTTTATTGACAGATATTTTACAGTTTGGATTTGCCATGTTTGGGGCGGTAATAGCGGCAGTTTATGTGGTACGTTCGCCCGAAGTAGGTGGTTTGGCTAACATGCTTTCACATCCCATGGTTGAGCCAAAACTTAATTTTATCCCTGCCATGTCGCAGCCGGAAATTTTTCTTTCCGTTTTTCTTATTCCCATCGCGGTGCAATGGTGGGCTGCCTGGTACCCAGGGGCAGAACCCGGCGGCGGCGGATATGTGGCCCAACGGATGCTCTCTGCCAAATCTGAATCACATGCCATTGGAGCCACGCTATTGTTCAATTTTTTCCACTATGCTTTGCGGCCCTGGCCATGGATTATCGTGGGGCTGGGCTCACTGATAATTTTTCCTGATATCGCTTCTATGGTTTCCGCCTTTCCGGAAGTGTCAGAACAATACATTAAAAATGATTTTGCTTATCCGGCCATGTTGAGGTACTTTTTACCTGCCGGCTTATTGGGTTTGGTAGTGGCTTCGCTTATTGCAGCTTTTATGTCTACAGTAGCATCACAGCTCAACTGGGGCTCATCTTACCTGGTGAATGATTTCTATGGCCGTTTTCTCAATCCCAATGCTTCTGAAAGACAAAAAGTACTTTTCGGCCGACTTAGCACAGTTGTTTTGATGATATTTGCTGTAATGCTGGCCCTGCTTCTCCAGAATGCGCTGCAGGCATTTCAGTACATGCTAATGATAGGCGCCGGAACCGGGCTTATCTATATTTTACGCTGGTTCTGGTGGCGGATTAATGCCTGGAGTGAGTTATCC
>JBEPYD010000144.1:0-8802 GCA_041641575.1 Bacteroidales bacterium | reverse complement strand
TTTCATATGTATGCCTTAGTCTTGGATTGGATATAATTACTTCTGAAGTGGCTAGGCCTGCCAGGTTAAAGGTTTTAGAAGGAGCCATACAGGTAATAGTGCGCTTATCTATTTCCGGAGAAAGAGAGGCCATAGGTATATGAGTATAGCCGGGAAATACAAGATCAGAGTGAATTTCATCTGATACAATTATAATATCATTTTCCACACATATATTTCCCAACTCAGTCAGTTCTTCTTTGGTCCAGACACGTCCAACAGGATTATGCGGATTGCAAAAAATGAGCATTTTCACATCTGGGTCAATGGATTTCCGGAGTGCCTCAAAATCTATATAATACTTGCCATTGTTTTTTACAAGTTGGTTGTTTACCAGTACCCGGTTATTGTTTTTTACCGCGCTAAAAAAGGGATAATACACCGGTGGCTGTACAATTATTTTATCGCCGGGTGAAGTAAAGCCTTCAACAATAAGGTTAATGGCCGGCACAACGCCGGGGCTGTAGGCAATCCATTCCTTTTTAATATCCCATTTGTGCCGCCGCTTTACCCAATCTACAATAGATTCAAAGAAGCTATCGGGTTTTATGGTATAACCAAGAATTTCATGATTTAATCTTTCTCGGAGGGCTTCTATTATAAAATCCGGGGTTTTAAAATCCATATCTGCCACCCACATAGGGAATACGTCAGATTTACCAAAATACATTTCACGAATATCGTATTTAACAGAATTGGTGTTTTCCCTTGGGACTATTTCATCAAAATTATAACGCATACGTACTATATACTAATTCGCTGCAAAGCTACTTAAAAAATTTATCACGTCCGGGATAATTCATCTTAGCTTTTGCTATTTCTTTGGGATAGACAAAGTATCCAATATCGCCTGTGGCACATAACACATCATCGCAATTGAATAGTTTTACGTCTATGGCAGCTATTCTCTTTACCACCTCTCCTGGTATGGCTTCCAATCGAAGGGGGCCTTTATCCAGATAAACAGGTTTTTTAAACCTTGTGTTCATGTAAGCCGTAACGCCGGCTGTTTCCAGCAGTGTATATACAGCCCAACTGGCAATTTCATCCATTAATGTGGCTTGTATTCCGCCATGCAGCACATTGGGATATCCTTCCAGATGCTTTTTGGGTTGCCAGTAACTAATGATTTTGTTGCCTTCTTTGATAAATTCCATGTTCAAACCAGTGCTGTTATCTGGTGAACATCCAAAACAAAAATATCCTTCCCTGCTGCTAAAAGGATTGGAAATATGTTCCATTGTACCTGCTTTTATTCAATATTGCTATTCCTGAGCTTCCCTTCTCGATTCTATTTGTTCAAACCGTTTGAGCGCAAACCTGATGATGTAATAGCTTATAATGATAAAAAAAGGCCAGGATAATATTGATAATATCTCTTGTATATACATGATAATAATATTTTAATAAGCGTGGTCTGATTCCATTTCCTCTTCGGTAATTTTTTTATTGTTAATAGCCCGCCATACATAAAATATGTAAGCAAAAACAAAGGGTACAAAAAAGCTTACAACAGTCATGGCTTTAAGCGTATACAAGCTGGAGGAGCTATTTTGTATGGTAAGTGAACTTTGTAAATCATAAGTAGAAGGATAAAAAGCGGTATTGTTAAAACCGGCGAGCAGAAACAGGGCAAATACAGTAAGTGTAGTACCAACTCCTGAAAACCATATTCCATAATTAGATACACTGATGATAGATTTAATGATACCCCATAAAACCAATACAACACCAACCAGAAAGAAAATTGCCACCACCGGCATTTCAATTAAATTGTGCAGGTATTTATAATCTTCCATGTATACCCTGCCTGATGCAGGATCGTAGGCAAATCCTTTGCTTGTGAGCAGCAAAGCAACAAAAGCCAGAAAGGATACTACAAAAGGAATGGCATTGTACAGCAGATGCTTTTTTGAGCGGGAAAATATCTTTTCACTGTCAATGGTATTCATGAAATACAATATTCCCAACACCCGGGCAAGGAAAAATACGGCTATACCCAGTAATACATTTTGTATATTAAGTACAGCTTCTAATCCATGCCATGGATTCTCCCATGCCGAAACGGTAACATTACTAAGGTTGACAATATTCATGGGGTTCACTGAAAATTCAGAACCTGTAAAAAATGTTCCAACGGCAGTACCCAACAGTAAGGTGCCTAACAAACCGTTGATAAAGAGAAATATCTCGTAGGTTTTAGCGCCAAAAACATTATTGGGTTTTGAGCGGTATTCATAGGCTATTGCCTGTACAACGAAGCAAAACAATATAGCCATCCAAACCCAGTAAGCGCCACCAAAACTTGTGGAATAAAACAAAGGAAAGCTGGCAAAAAAGGCCCCGCCAAAAGTAACCAATGTAGTAAATGTTACTTCCCACTTTCTCCCTAAAGCATTCACAAGCATGGTACGCTCGCCTTTTGTTTTACCAAGCGTTACAAGCAGGGTTTGTCCGCCCTGAACAAAGAGTAAAAAAACGAGCAATGCACCAAGCAGGGATATAATGATCCACCAGTATTGTTGTAAAAAAAGATGTGTGATTGATTCAAACATTTTAATTTCCTCCTTCATGATTAGGTCCAAGTTTTACCTGTTTGGACATGATACGAATTTCAGCAAAAAGCAAAGCAGTAAAAACAACTGTAAACAGCCAGAAAGTAGTTTGGACAGCAGATGCATCAAGGCGGCTTACCGCAGCCATGGTAGGCAGGTAATCCTGTATGGCCCATGGTTGGCGCCCCATTTCGGCTACTATCCAACCGGCCTGCCCGGCCAGGTATGGCAAGGGTAAGGTAAACAAAGCAAGCCGGAGAAATTTCCGCCTCCTCATCAGGGAACCTTTAAATAAGTATCGCAGCGCGAGCGCGAACAGCAAGATAAAATAGAAACCGAGTGCCACCATCAGGTGAAAACTATAAAAAGCAATGGGAACATTAGGAACCAGATCCTGGGGATCGCGGAAAAATCCATAACCGAAATAACGGAAATAATCTTCCTGAAATTCAGAATCTTCAAAAGTTGCACGCAGTTCCTCATACTTTTCTGTATCGCCTTCATCCTTTGCTTTTTTATAATCACTAAGGGTTTCACGGGCAATCTTTCCCCGGGCAATTTTTTCCGTAGCAGGCATAATTCCCTGCTCCTCATTTCCATAAACCAGATCATTTACACCGGGCACAAATGCTTCCGGGTCAAGATATGCCATATATGAAAGCAGGTTAGGGATTTCAATGCTAATGGTAAAATCGCGCAAATAGTTTTTTGTAGAATCGGGTTCATTAGACATAACCCCCATGGCTACCAGCGGAGCACCGCTCTGCCCTGTATAAAGCCCTTCCATAGCAGCAAATTTCATGGGCTGATGGGTAGCCATTATCCGGGCACTGTTATCGCCACTAAATACCACGTAAAATGATGAAAGCAGACCAAATACTGAAGCAATAAGGATGCTTTTTTTAGCAAACATTACTTCGCGGTTTTTAAGCAGATACCAGGCACTGATACTGAGTACGAACACAGATGCAAGCAGGAAGCCTGATGTAATGGTATGCAAGAATTTATTGATGGCTACAGGAGAAAAAAGCACCTCCCAGAAATTAACCATTTCATTGCGGGCGGTATCCGGGTTAAATTTCATTCCGGCAGGGTACTGCATCCAGGCATTCGCCACCAGTATCCATAGTGCAGAAAGATTGGCGCCCACAGCCACCAGCCACGTGGACACCAGATGGAATTTCTTGCTTACTTTATTCCATCCAAAGAACATTACCGCAATAAAAGTAGATTCCAGGAAGAAAGCCATAATTCCTTCAATGGCCAGGGGAGCGCCAAAAATGTCCCCCACAAACCAGGAGTAGTTGGACCAGTTTGTGCCAAATTCAAACTCAAGAATTAATCCCGTGGCTATACCTATGGCGAAATTTATTCCAAAAAGTTTCATCCAGAATTTTGTAATTCTTTTCCATTCCTCTCTCCCCGTGGTAACATATATGGTTTCCATAAATGCAATAATAAAGGAGAGCCCAAGGGTTAGAGGCACAAAAAACCAGTGGTACATGGCTGTTAGTGCAAATTGTCCTCTTGACCAGTTTATTAGGGACAGATCAATGTTTTCAAGCATACTGTTTTTATTTTGTTAGTTGTTTTAATACATAAATAAACACATTCTTCATCATAAAAAAATGGTGCAGCATATTAAATTCAACAAATACCTTTTTTCAGGATTATCGTCCTACACCGCTCACAAATAATCATTCTTCTGAAATCCTCCGGGTGAAACCAGAAGATTCTTTTAAAAATGGTGCTTTGCATTTTGTTCGTTTTTCTGAACCTCAAATATATGAAAATATCTTTTTATAAAATTCCCGGACAAATTTCAGCAGCGCTTACCTTAAAAGTTGATGTGTATTGATAATCTGTAATTTAGTAAAAAATGGAACTGCTCTTTTTATTTATACTTATTATAAAATATAAGCTGGTGCTTAAAAACTACGCTAACGATGCAAAAAGGATACTTAAAAAAAATGTATCTTTATCGCACCTTAATAAGTATAAGTGATTGTAATTCACATTTAAAACAGTATAACAGATAGTATGATAAAAATCCAAAGCTACCTCCTTATCGTGGGATTATTTTTAACAGGAATGGCTCAGGCCCAGCAGGATTTGGTAGAAAATGAGCTGGAAATAGGCATCGTGGAACATCTGGATGATTTTATTCCTGAAGATGCGAATATCATTACAGAGAACGGAGATACCGTAAACCTGATGGAAATAGTTGATAAACCTACTGTAATTTCCTTTGTTTATTATCGCTGCCCGGGCATTTGCAGTCCTTTAATGGATGGCATTGCAGAGGTTATTGATAAAACAAATATGGAGATTAATAAAGATTACCAGGTATTCACAATTTCTTTTGATCCTTCTGAAGGTTATGAATTGGCTGCGCACAAAAAGAAAAATTACCTTAACCTTGTAAAGGCCCCTCATGCAGAGGAGGGCTGGCAATTTTTTACCGGTGATAGTGCCAACATAAAAAAACTAACCGATGCCACCGGATTTAAGTATAAACGTACAGGAAAAGACTTTCTCCATTCAGCCTCACTTATTGTCATCAGCCCTAATGGGAAGATTACCCGGTATTTGAACGGCACCTATTTTTTACCCTTTGAATTTAAAATGGCTGTAGCCGAAGCCAGTGAAGGAATTTCAGCCCCTACAGTAAATAAAATTCTCCAGTATTGCTATACTTATGATCCACAAGGTCAGCAATATGTATTAAATATCACAAAAGTGGCTGGAAGTATTATTATGGTTGTTTTGCTCAGCATCTTCCTGGTACTCTCTCTCCGCCCTATTTTTAGAAAAAAACAAGAAATATAAAATTAACAATCTTATGTCCTTAGAAGAAAACGCAAACCAGGAGCCTAACTACCTGGAATATAAAAGCAATAGAAAAGGCCTTGGAGCATGGATATTTTCAACAGACCATAAACGTATTGGTCTGTTATATCTGTATTCCATTATGTCATTGTTTTTTGTAGGAGCTACACTTGGCCTCCTGATGAAATTCGAACTAATTGCTCCAGGCAAAACGATAATGGAGGCGCAAACCTATAATGGTATTTTTACCCTTCATGGTATCATTATGATATTTTTAATTGTAATACCCGGATTGCCTGCAGTTTTTGGGAACTTTTTACTCCCTATTATGATTGGCGCCAAAGATGTGGCATTCCCAAGGTTAAACCTGTTATCCTGGTGGATTTATGTGCTTGGGGCATTGGTAGCTGTATCCTCACAATTTTTAGGTGATGGACCTCCGGATACCGGTTGGACATTCTATGCTCCCTACAGTTTTAAAACCACAACTAACATGTTGCCGGCAGTAATGGGTGCCTTTATCCTTGGATTTTCATCCATCCTAACAGGGCTGAACTTTATTGTTACCATTCACCGTTTGCGTGCACCGGGCATGGGATGGTTTAAAATGCCCCTTTTCCCATGGACTCTTTACGGAACTGCATGGATACAGCTTTTAGCTACTCCTATTGTAGGTATTACGTTATTGATGATTGTTGCAGAACGTACGCTACAGATTGGGTTTTTCGATCCTGCACTGGGTGGTGACCCTGTGCTATACCAGCATCTTTTCTGGATCTATTCTCACCCGGCAGTATATATTATGATACTACCTGCTATGGGAGCAATTTCTGAAATAATCCCCACCTTCGCTAAGAAGACCATCTTTGGTTATAAGGCCATTGTTGCCTCTACCCTTGCCATCGCCTTTGTTGGATATTTTGTTTGGGGCCATCATATGTTTGCCTCTGGTATGAGTACTTTTTCTCTATATACTTTCTCTATTCTCACCTTTCTGGTTGCTATTCCTAGTGCGATTAAAGTATTTAACTGGCTGGCTACCATGCATAAAGGCTCTATCAGTCCTGAAACACCATTTTACTGGGCAGTGAGTTTTATTTTTGTGTTTCTCATTGGTGGCCTTTCCGGACTTGTTCTGGGAGCGCTGGCAACAAATGTACACCTGCACGATACCAATTTTGTGGTTGCCCATTTTCATTTTATTGTTTTTGGAGGAACCGGATTTGCGTTTTTAGGAGCCATGCATTACTGGTTTCCAAAAATATACGGCCGTATGTACGATAGTGGCTGGGCCAATACAGGTTGGATGATATTCTTTATAGGATTTGTAACCCTGTATCTGCCCATGTTTTATCTTGGAATTATTGGTATGCCACGCCGTTACTACGATTACCTGCCTGTATTCCACGGACCAAATATAATTTCCACCATTGGCTCCTGGGTAATGATTTCAGGATTGATTATAATAGTTGTGAACCTCTTCCGTTCGGCAAAATATGGTAAACCAGCTGTTAAAAACCCCTGGGGTGGACGCACACTGGAATGGGAAGTGGGATCACCTCCGACCCTTGAAAACTTTGATACCGTACCCACAGTAACCCGCAGGCCTTACGACTACAGTTAAGCAGCATAAAAAACAAAGCTTTAAAAAATGGAATTACACAGAGACGATACCGCATCAAAATTAGGCATGTGGTTGTTCATTTTCACAGAATTACTGCTCTTTGGCGGGCTATTTATAGTTTATAGCGTTTTCCGCTATAAAAACAGCCAGGCATTTCATCTGGCTGCAGAAGAACTGGATACTTTTATTGGTACAGTAAACACTGTAATCTTGCTTATCAGCAGTATGACCATTGCCATGTCAGTAACAGCAATTCAGAAAAAAAATAAGAAATTAACCCTTACATTACTAACCATAACACAAGTTTTGGCACTGGCATTTATGGTTAATAAGTATTTTGAATGGGGTGCTAAAATTGAACATGGTCTTTTTCCTGGTTCAGCTTCACTGGCTGATCTGGGACACGGAGATGTACTTTTCTTTGGACTTTATTTTGCCATGACAGGCCTTCATGCATTCCACATCATTGTAGGTATGATTTTTATTGGCTGGATTATGGTATACGTAGCCAAAGACAAGCAATCGCATGATAATTTTGCGCTTCTTGAAAACAGTGGCCTATACTGGCACCTTGTCGACCTGATTTGGATTTTCCTTTTCCCCTTATTTTACCTGATAATATAACTAAACTATGGAACAAGAAAAACATCATATTGTAGGCTATAAAGTATATATTTATGTACTCCTGGCATTATTGGTACTTACTGGTTTGTCAGTGGCAGTTACCAGCATAGAACTGGGAGCGTTAACCGTGGCCGTGGCACTAATACTGGCAGCAACCAAAGGTGCGTTGGTGCTCATTTACTTTATGCACCTTAAATTCGACTCGCTAATGTTGCGTGTTATGGTTAGTCTTGTGCTGGCTGTTTTTGCAGTAGTGCTTGTGGTTACTTTACTCGATTATTTATACATGTAAAAGATATTATAATGTTTTCAAATGCATCAAATTTTGTAGAAGGAGTAGATACGGCATTTGTCGTAATACTGGGGATATGTTTTTTCTTTGTTATTGCAATTACATTTACCCTCATCTATTTCCTGTACAAGTATAACAAGAAACGGCATCCAAAAGCTGTTCAGATAAAGGGTAGCAATACACTTGAAATTATCTGGACCGTAATTCCCACTATTCTTGTGCTTGTAATGTTTTACTATGGCTGGGTAGGCTGGAAGCCAATGAAAGAGGCCCCGGAAGATTCTCTCGAGGTAAAAAGTGTGGCCCGCATGTGGAGCTGGGCTTTTGAATACCCGAACGGGAAAATTACAGACACCTTGTATGTACCTAGAAATCAAGCCGTAACTCTCGACCTGGTATCCATGGATGTCCTCCACAGCTTGTACATTCCGGCGTTTAGAATCAAGCAGGATATGGTACCTGGCAAAGCTGATATGATGTGGTTCATATCTGAAAATGAAGGCACCTACGACCTTTTTTGTACAGAATACTGCGGACTGAGGCATTCTTATATGGCTACTGCCGTAGTTGTTATGCCTGAAGAAGATTTTGAGGAATGGTATGTTGACACAACAGCCACTGCTCCTGCTGCAGAAGAAACTGCAGGTGCTGCCGGACGAATGGTGCTGCGCAACAATGGATGTTTTGCTTGTCATTCTGTAGATGGATCCAAACTGGTAGGCCCAACATTTAAAGGAGTGTATAACCATGAAGTGGTTGTAATTGAGGATGGCGAAGAAAAAACAGTGATTGCCGATGATGATTACATTATTAGATCTATCTATGAGCCGAATGAAAAA
>JBEPYD010000143.1:0-8858 GCA_041641575.1 Bacteroidales bacterium | reverse complement strand
GATGGCTTTGGCACGCATATTCAGGTATCCCTTTACATGAAAACCAGCTTTTACACCTTCCATGCAGTGCATCTTATATTGGGTTTCTTCAGCAAGGGCATCAAATGCAGCAGCCAGCTGTTTTTTTACCTGTTTATTATCCGATTCGAGGGATATCTCGCTGGATTTTTGTTTTACATGTTGCTGAAGCTTCTCCTGGAAATATTTAGCGGCTTTGATTACCCTTTCCTGAATATAAGCGTCTGTTTCAATTTCCTGCACTTCCGGAAAACGATGGCGTAGCTGAAGCAAGAACTTGTCGGCAACATTTGCAATTTCTTTTTCTACCTCGCTATTCATATCTCTGAAAGCTTTAACAGGATTCCCGGTTAAGGTATTTTCATTGTCACGAGTAATTTTGATGCAATGGTAAATATGTCCCTGCATGTTTTTAAAAGAGAACAATTCCTCCAGTAGTTCCCGTGCATATTCCTGCCGGGCCTGGTGCAGGAGGCTATCGTCAGGGGTATTATTCTCCACATGATTTGTGAAGCTTTTTACAGTATGGTCTGTTTTTACAGCGCTGCCAGTGAGTGAACTGCTAAGCACCATTCCTTCGAGAGTGCGACACCGGCTAAGGGCCACGTATACCTGCCCAAAAGCGAAAGCGGCTTCTGCATCAATAATGGCCTTATCAAATGTGAGCCCCTGGCTTTTATGAATGGTGATGGCCCAGGCCAGCTTCAGAGGATATTGCGAAAATGACCCCACCACTTCTTCTTCAATTTCTTTGGTAGTATCATTCAGCGTATAACGGGCATTGGTCCACTCTTGCTTACCAACTGCAATGGTGTCTGATTCATCTTTGCATTTCACATAAATAACATCATCATCAATATGTGCTACTTTACCAATTTTTCCATTGTAGAATTCCTTATCCGGCGAGGGATCATTTTTTACAAACATCACCTGTGCGCCTGGTTTGAGAACTAGAAGTTCCTCTGTAGGATAAGCATATTCAGGGAAATTTCCATTTATTGAGGCCCGGAATTTTGATACCGTCCCTTTAAGTGCATTTAGTTTATGTTCATTTTCTTCCCGTGCACGGGCATTATGGGTGGTAAGTGTGATATAACCTTCCGAATCATCAGGTTGAAAATTTGGGATGTAGCGGCTGTTTAGTTGGTTAATCACCTCAGGGGTGAGCGTATTTTCACGCACATGGTTCAGAAGGGTGATAAAACTTTCGTCCTGCTGCCGGAATATGTGTGTCAGTTCCAGGCTTACATAATCTGATTTTTTAAGGGCCAGGCTGCTGAAAAAATATGCCGAATCATAATATGAAGAAAGTAATGACCATTCTTCTTCTTTTACCACAGGAGAAAGTTGTTGTATATCGCCGATCATGAGTAGTTGTACCCCTCCGAATGGCTTCATGCTGCGTCTGTACCGGCGCAGAGCGGCATCAATTCCATCCAGCAAATCGGCGCGGACCATGCTGATTTCATCTATGATTAACAGGTCCAGACTGCGGATTATATTAATTTTAGTCTTATTCAGGCGCGAAAATCCGGCAGAAGTATTGCGCTGGTTCCCTGCACCATCATCAGGCGCATTTAAATCTCCTTTATCCGGAACTATGGGTCCAAAAGGTAACTGAAAGAATGAGTGTATGGTTACGCCACCGGCATTTATTGCTGCCACCCCTGTGGGTGCCAAAACCACTAAGCGTTTGCTGGTCTTGTGCCGAATGGTATTTAAAAATGTGGTTTTCCCGGTACCTGCTTTTCCAGTAAGGAATATATTCTTACCCGTATGTTCCACAAAATTAAATGCCAGCTCCAATTGAGGATTTTGTACTAGTTGCATTTTGTTCTTTTGTATGTAAAGTTAAAAATATGATAAAATCATGCCCCCAATGTTTATAAAAAAATGGAATTAATTTTAAAATATTGGCGAAAGTTTACAAAGATTTCGAATCGCACTAATTTTTTATCCGCGGCCTGGCCTGAGATAATGTGCTAACATTAGCCACCTTTGTGCATTTATAAATCCTTTTGTTCCGTTAATAAAAAATTAAACTTAACAGGAATGAAACATACCTGTGGGTTTTGTAGTTTTACTTATGACCTGATTTCCATGTTATGATTCATGATTTTTATTGATTATATTTGAGACGTATTTTTAAGCCCTATCACATGTCAGAAGAAAAATTTCGTTTTCTGCAGAAAGTCAACTCCCCGGCAGACCTGAAAAAACTAAATGAGGATGATCTCGTGCATGTAAGTGACGAGGTTCGCAGACTTATTATTGATATTGTATCAAAAAATTCGGGTCATTTGGGTGCCAGCCTTGGTTCTGTGGAGCTTACCGTTGCACTTCATTATATTTTTAACACGCCCCACGATAAAATTGTGTGGGATGTGGGGCACCAGGCTTACGGGCACAAAATTCTTACCGGCAGGCGCGATGTGTTTGAAACCAACAGAAAATATAAAGGCATCAGTGGCTTTCCGAAAATGTCAGAAAGTGTTTACGACGCTTTTGGTGTGGGACATTCCTCTACCAGCATCTCTGCAGGGTTGGGTATGGCCATTGGAAGCCATTTGCAAAACAGGGATGCTCAGCAGGTTGTGGCCGTAATCGGAGATGGTTCCATGACGGGTGGGCTCGCCTTCGAAGGCCTGAACAATGCCGGCAGCCACAAATCAAATCTTCTGGTAATTCTCAACGACAACAACATAGCCATTGACCCCAGCGTGGGGGCTTTAAATGAATACCTGCTTGATATTGCCACTTCCAAAACCTATAACAGGTTGAAAAATGATATATGGAACATGTTGGGTTCAATCGATAAGCTTGGACCCGGCGCGCGGAAATATATCAGTGCCATTGAGAACAGCATTAAAACAGCATTGTTGAAGCACAGCAACTTGTTTGAATCATTGAATTTCCGCTATTTTGGACCTGTAGACGGGCATGATGTGGTATATCTTACCAAAGTACTGAAAGATCTTAAAGATATACAGGGCCCCAAACTGTTGCATGTGATCACGAAAAAAGGCAAAGGATTGAGTTTTGCTGAAGTAAATCAAACAATTTTTCATGCGCCGGGCAAGTTTGATAAAATAACCGGTAAAATATTTAAGGTAAAATCAGACAAGCCACAGCCACCCAAATACCAGGAAGTATTTGGCACTACATTGCTGGAGCTGGCGCGTAAGAATAAAAAAATTGTAGGTATAACACCAGCCATGCCCAGTGGTAGTTCCATGAATATTATGATGGCCGAAATGCCCGACAGGGTTTTTGATGTAGGCATTGCAGAGCAACATGCTGTAACATTCTCTGCCGGTTTGGCGGTGGAAGGCTTAACGCCTTTTTGCCACGTCTATTCCACATTTATGCAACGCGCTTATGATCAGGTAATTCACGACGTGGCCCTGCAAAAGCTGAACGTGGTATTGTGCCTTGATCGTGCCGGGCTTGTGGGTGATGATGGTGCCACACACCATGGCGCGTATGATATTGCTTACATGCGGAATATTCCAAACATGATTGTGGCTGCACCCATGGATGAGGTGGAATTGCGCAACATGCTTTACACTGCGCAGGCCAAAGCACATGGTCCGTTTAGCATCCGTTATCCCCGTGGATCAGGAAATAATTCTTCCTGGCAGAAAGCTTTTACCGAAATACCGGTTGGAAAAGGCCGCTTCCTTGCTGAAGGGGAAGATATTGCGTTTATTTCTGTGGGCAGTGCCGGTAAATATGCAGATGAAGCCCGCCGCATGCTCGAAGATGACAATATATCGGTTACTCACTTTGATATGCGTTTTGTAAAACCCATGGATGAAAAAGCCCTTCATAAAATATTCAGGAAGCACGACAAGGTTATTACAATTGAAGATGGCACCGTAGCCGGTGGCATGGGTAGTGCCATACTTGAATTTATGGCCGATCATGATTATTCCGCACGTCTGAAACGATTGGGAATTCCCGATCGGTTTGTTGATCATGGCACTGTAGAGGAGCTGGTAAAAGAATGCGGTTTTGATGCGGAGGGCATTTACAAGCAGGCCTTTAGTCTCATAAAACCGAACGTATTGTCCAACGCCGGTTAATTTTTGCTTTTTTACCGCTTGATCAGCGGGAGTGTAATTCTTTCTTCCACTACTTTTCCATTTCTTGTGGCCGGTTTCCATTCAGGAGAAGTGAGAAAGATGGATAGCAATTCTTTGCGCAGTTTATCTGATGCTGCACTGTCTATTTCCGGTTCAGTAATTTTACCCTCTTTATCTATGGTAAATTCAAGCATGAAATTTTGGGTAATCAAATCCAATTGATTCATTTCGCCAAGCCTGTAGATCAGGTAATTATCAAACGACGTAAAAGTGTCAACCATAAAAGCTGCCGGAATAAAAGCCGGTATTTCCTGCCTGCGTTCCGGCACTGCCTCACTAAAATAGTATTTTTGGTTCTCCTCTAAAGCTGTTTTTTTACTACTGGAAGAAAGCCGGGCATCATTTGTAATCTCTTCATCATCTGCACTTACAGATTCAATGTTGTCCACCGGTTGATTCGCTGGAGCTGCACCTGAGGAAGATACTTCCAAATTTTCAAAACTTACTTCAGAAGCTTCTTCATCTATCAACTCTTCTTCGTTCACAATTACCTCCTGGCTGCTTTGTGCCAATTCCCTTATTTCTTCCTGCGGATTTTCTTCTTCAGCAGAAGGATTAACCTCCTGGTTGGCTGATTCTGTGTCTTCTGCCACTACATCATCCCCTGTTGATACTTCTTTCTCCTGTGCTTCCTGTTCTTCAGTTACAGCCAGAATGGGCTCCTGAACATTTTGTACCTGCTGGTATATGAACCAAAAGCTTAGCAGTATGGCAATGCTGGCAGCTACCAGAAGCACGGTACGACCAGGAAAGCTGCTTTTATCATGCTGCTGTGTCCTTTCATTCACTTTTTGTTGAATCTCTTTATTAATATCCTCAAGGTTACCGGCGTTTCCCTGTTCTTTTATCCCTTCCACAGCTTCCCGGCATAAGTCACATTCATTCAGATGCTCCTCAATCTTTTTCCTTGCATCCGGAGAAATGCTTCCTTTTATATATCCTTCAATGGCTTTGGCCGAAAGGCAGCCATTTTCCAAAAACATGTTGTATATTTTTTTATGTGCCATGAGATTTCAGCATTTTTTCAAGGTTTCGTTTTCCGTTCTGGATATAACTCTTCACCTCTTGCATTGTATAACCTGTTAGTTCAGACACTTCACGATAACTTTTGTTTTCCAGATACATTAAACGAATACATGATTCTTGTTCCTTTTTGAGATTTTTTAATGCTTCGTGCAATCGCTGATGCCCTTCCTCAGATCTTTTTTCTTCATTTAGATGCAAAAAATCATCAGATTCCATATTTTCGGAAGTGGAATCTTGCAGAAATATTTCATGTTTTTGTTTTTGCGATTTGGATTTTCTCAAAGCCATCAGGCAATGATTACGGCTTACAGTATACAGCCAGCTTTTAAAATGGCTCACATCATGTTCCTGTAAATCGGAGAGAAGTTTTTCAAATATCTCCATTACGGCCTCCCGGGCCTCGTGGTCATTTTTCAGGTATTTGAGGCATACACCATACACCAAATGTGTGTATCTGTTGAACAATTCTCCAACAATGCCTTTATCATGGTTTAGTCTATACGCATCAAGCAGCTCAGCATCTGATTTGGCAGCACTTTTTTGGTTTTTATTTCTGGAAGAAAGAAGAAAACTGAACAAGGCCATGGAAAGTAATTTTTCTATTCAAGATACGTCCACACGGCTCCTTTTTCGGAGGACCTTACAGCGGCCTCAATAAACAGCATTTCCCGAACCCCGTCAGAAACCGAAGGGTAATCGGGCTTTCCGGGGTTTTCGCCCGTTTCGATTTTGCGCACATTTCCCATAAAAGAACGGTAGACTGAAGCAAAAGCTTCGTAAAGTCCTTCGGGATGGCCGGTGGGGAGACGGGCATATCTATGTCCTGCGCTTGTGAGATTAGCAGTGTTTACCCCCATATTCATGATTTGTGTGGGTTTGTCCGGATATTTTAAGAGCAGTTGGCCGGGCATTTCCTGGTGCCATTCTATGGCTCCTGTTTCACCATAAATACGGATGTTCAGGTCGTTTCCTTCGCCCACCAGAATTTGAGAAGCATTCATTATTCCTTTGGCATCTTTGTTCAGCCTGAGAAGTATGCTACCGTCATCGTCGAGGGGGCGACCGGGCACAAATGATGTGAGGTCTGCACAAACCGACTGTACCTGCAGACCCGTAATAAATTCCACCAGGTTAAAAGCATGGGTACCAATGTCGGCAATACATCCGGCCATGCCGGACTGGGATGGGTCCAGCCGCCATTTGGCCTGTTTGTTACCGGCTTTTTCCACGGGTTGCGAAAGCCATCCCTGGGGATATTCCACCAGTATTTTACGAATTTTTCCCAACTGGTGCGAGGCAAGCATGGCCCTTGCCTCCATCACTGCCGGATATCCGGCTGCATGGTGGGTAAGTAAAAAAGCACGGTTTGTTTCTGTAGCAGTGCGGGCAATTTCTTTGGCCTGAGTGGCGGAGATGGCCAAGGGTTTGTCACAGGCCACATGAAAGCCTGCTTTCATTGCCTGCATGGCGGGCTCGTAGTGCAGGTGGTTAGGTGTGGCAATAATAAAAAAGTGGGGACGTTTTTCCGGCGGCAGCGCTGCCTCTTTCTGAATCATCTCAGTGTAACTGGCATACACCCTTTCCGGATGGAGTCGGTATAATTCTCCTGCTTGTGCAGATTTGGCCTGGCTGGCGCTGAAGGCCCCGCAAACCAGTTCAGCAAAATTATCGAATGATGCAGCTTTAATGTGAACATCGCCAATGAAGGAACCGGGTCCTCCACCGATAATACCCATGCGTAGTCGTGATTCCATAGTTTTAATTTTTTGATAAGTATTTTGCTTCAATTTGGGAAACAAGTGATTCAAGTTGAAAACCTTCTGAGGGCCGGGTCACCAAATGTATCGGTACCTTGTTACCCAAAATTGATGCCAGTTTAAAGTGTTGTTGCAAGGTATCAAGACCTTCCATATACATCTGGCGGTACGTATTGTTTTTTACCAGGTTAAATTTTTCCAAACCACTGGCACTTCGAAAGGAAAATTCGTTTTTATTTGTAGTGCTCAGAATGAAAATAGCTGCCACCGTTACAGGCTGTGCGGTAAATTTGTGATGGACGGGATAATTATACTTTTTTAACTGTGGGCGAACCGGTAAAAATTGAGCAGGGTCTTCTTCTAACTGTTGCAAACTATCTTCCCATAGTTTGAGTCTTGGAAATCCGGGGAGCACTTCCGGAATTTGATTACTATTTAAATGTATGGCACAAATATCATCGGCAATAAGCGGATATCCTTTTTTTAACAATGCTGCTGCAATGGTAGACTTGCCTGCACCACTGGCACCTGAAAAAATAAATGCACCTTTTGAAGTATGAATGGCATTGCCATGAAAAGGCAATATGCCGCGTTGGTGTAAAAGTGCTCCAAAGGCACTGCCAAGAAGGAAAACGCGCAGACTTTCTTCATCAGCTTCAGGGGCAGGGTCTAAAATTATAGTGGTTCCGTCAAGAATCAGTATCCTTACCAAATTGTCTACCCAAAGCAAGAGTGTACCCGGTGCAGCCTGAAAGCGTACACCTTTGAAGCGGGGATTTTCCAGTTCTTCGGGTACAGCGCCAAATCTCACCACAACATCTGGTTTTCCTTTGCCGGGAAGCAATTCAGGACATTCTATCTCTGAAGTTACCTGCAGACCAAAAATATGATATAAAAATGTACCGGATTTTATCATATGCTGAAACTTACCACCCTAAAAGTAGTAAATCTTTTGCACTCTTTGTGTCGGGAAATGAAGCTTCAACTGTATCAATAGATTAAACCAAAGCCCGTATAAGGCTGCAGTATTTCCGGAACTTCTATGCCTTTATCAGTTTGGTTATTTTCAAGCAAGGCAGCTACAATCCGGGGCAAGGCAAGGGCACTGCCATTGAGGGTGTGAGCCAGTTTGTTTTTGCGCGTTTCTGCATCGCGGTAACGCAACTTTAGCCGGTTTGCCTGGTAGGCTTCAAAATTAGACACGGAACTAACTTCAAGCCATTTTTCCTGGGCTGCAGAATACACTTCAAAATCATAGGTAAGGGCAGAAGTAAAACTCATGTCGCCACCGCAGAGCTTAAGGATGCGGTAGGGCAGTCCGAGAGATTGCACGAGGCTCTCCACATGATTTACCATTTCCTCAAGCACATTGTAAGATTTTTCAGGATGTGCTACCTGCACAATTTCTACTTTGTCGAACTGATGCAAACGGTTCAATCCCCTTACATCTTTGCCATAGCTACCGGCCTCCCTGCGGAAACAGGGTGTATAGGCCACCGTTTTGGCGGGCAATTCTTTTTCATCAAGAATTACATCGCGGTAAATATTGGTTACCGGCACTTCTGCCGTGGGGATAAGGTAGAAATTATCCAGGGGCATGTGGTACATCTGTCCTTCCTTGTCAGGAAGTTGCCCGGTACCGAAACCAGAGGCTTCGTTTACCATCAGGGGCGGAATCACTTCATTATATCCATTTTCAATGGCTTTGTCAAGAAAGTAATTGATTAAAGCCCGCTGAAGCTTTGCTACTTTTCCTTTATAAACCGGAAATCCTGCTCCGGTGATTTTGTTTCCGAGTTCAAAATCGATAAGGTTGTACTTTTCTGCCAGCTCCCAGTGGGGAAGAGGATTGTTCAATTTAGGTATTTCACCGCCGGAGCGAACCTCAACATTATCGGCTTCACCTTTGCCG
>JBEPYD010000142.1:0-8873 GCA_041641575.1 Bacteroidales bacterium | reverse complement strand
AGCGCGCTTATTGAAGAGAGGAAGGCTACTAAAACCCATTGATGAAACTATTTCTATTGCTTTTAATTTTAAACATCAGGATAAATTTAATCAACTGGATCTGGGTCTGTACTGGAGTAAGATGCCCATTGCCATAGGGTTGTGGTACAGGGGAGTACCTCCGTTCAATTCCGACAGGGGAGATGCACTTGCTTTGCTGCTGGGATATAAATCTAATTATGTAAATATCGGGTATAGCTATGATTTTACAATATCTAACCTGGTGACTTCTACGGGTGGTGCGCATGAAATCTCCCTCACTTATGAATTTAAAACAAGAAAAAGGCGTCGGATGCATGCCGTACCTTGTCCTGAATTTTAAATCATTACACCAAATTCATTTCCCATTCTCCATTTAAGCCTTATATTTGTGGTTTATTTTAGAGTATTCATTTAATTCGTTACGGCTGTGCAAATGGAAAAGGGAGTTTATTCCATCGATGGAATATCATTAACAAGTTTATGTGAAAAATACGGAACACCATTGTATGTTTACGATACTTCAAAAATGAAGAAACAATACAACCGTTTAATGAAAGCCTTTTCCAGTGTGGATGTGAAGATAAACTATGCCTGTAAAGCACTTACCAACATTAATATCCTCAGGCTCTTTCAAAAATTAGGAAGTGGTCTGGATGCGGTTTCAATTCAGGAGGTAGAGCTTGGATTAAAAGCCGGATTTAAGCCCCAGGATATTATGTACACACCGAATAGTATTTCCCTGTATGAAATCGGACAGGCGATAGACAAAGGGGTGAAAATAAACATTGACAACATTTCCATACTCGAGCAATTTGGCCATAAGTTTGAGGATAAAGTACCTTTGTGCATCCGGGTAAACCCGCATATTATGGCTGGTGGCAACAGTAAAATTTCTACCGGGCATATTGATTCAAAATTCGGTATTTCCATTTACCAAATGCCACACGTTGAGCGTGTAATTAAGGCCAATAATATAAAAGTAGAAGGATTGCACATGCATACCGGTTCAGATATTCTGGATGTAGAGGTTTTTCTCAGGGCAGCCGAAATTTTACTTGAAACGGCTATGAAATTCCCCGATCTTAAATATCTCGATTTTGGAAGCGGATTTAAAGTAGCTTATAAAGCTGATGATATATCTACAAATGTTGAAGAACTGGGAAAAAATCTTTCCAGCCGATTTACGTCCTTTTGTAAAGAGTATGGCAGAGACCTTACCCTTGTATTTGAACCCGGGAAATTTCTGGTAAGCGAAGCAGGGTTTTTCCTCGCCAAAGTAAATGTAATTAAACAAACGCTATCTACTGTTTTCGCTGGGCTCGACACTGGATTGAATCACCTGATCAGACCTATGTTTTACGATTCGTATCACCATATTCAAAACATTTCCAAACCTGGCATGAGTAATCCAAGGGTTTATACTGTGGTTGGCTATATTTGTGAAACAGATACCTTTGGATGGAACCGGAAAATTCAGGAAATTTCCGAGGGCGACATTCTTGCTTTTCATAATGCCGGGGCTTATTGTTTTACGATGGCTTCAAATTATAATTCCAGGCCAAAGCCCGCAGAGGTTATGATACATAAAGGCAAGGATTATCTGATAACAAAAAGGGAAAGCCTGGAGGATATTTTACGGAACCAGGTTGAACATGAATTATAATTGATGATGGATGTCATCATATAAATGATCTGAAATTAGTAATAAAAAGCGGGTGTTTTTGTATCTTCACGATATATTCTGTTTATGGCAGGTAATGAAGGATATAACTTTTTCGTTATTGAAGAATAAGATTTGAATACACTGGCCTTTATTTTTAACGTAAAGGTTATATTATGATATATAGTATTATTGGTTGCCCAGGTAAAAATGTTTAACTAGATAAATTCACGTGAAGTTCACCTATCATTTCATTCTGTTTAGTATTGCAATATCTTTTTTGGTTCCCAGCCATGCGCAGGAAGTTACTGCTGAGGGGCTTGTACAATCAGCATATATGGATATGTACCAGCAACAATTAGATGAGGCAGAACGAAAGTTTAATCGCGCCATCAGAATGAATCCGGAACTGGCAGGTGCTTTCATCGGCCGGGCAGAACTACGTAACCAACGCTCTGCATATAACGCGGGAATACTCGATATTAACCGTGCCATTGAGCTTCAGCCATCCAGTGCTGCAGCCTATTACATCCGGGGGGAACTGAGGATGAATTTAAAAGATTACCAGGGCTCTCTGGTTGATTTTAATATTACCCTTGAACTTGACCCAGCCATGCAGGATGCCATTGCCGGTAAAGCGATTGCCCTTATTTTTCTAGACAGGGATAAAGAAGCTATTCAACTGATAGAAGATAATTTAAAACGAGACCCTGAGGCTCCTGCTTTCTATTATGCCCGTGGAATGTTGCTATATTTTCGCGAAAAATACTCCAAAGCTATTGAGGATTTTAACAGGGTTATAGAAATTGATCCTAATTACAATTCTTTTAACGTTTACCTTAACAGGGGTGTCACCTTGCTTGAGTTACTCGAATTCGAGGAGGCTAAAGAAAACCTTGATAAGGCCATTACTTATGGAAAGGAGCGGGCAAGCGCCTATCATTCGCGTGGCAGGGTTTTTTATAAAATGGAAGAATATGAAAAAGCTGTCACTGACTTTGAAAAAGCCCTTGATTTAAACCCTGATAATGATGTCACATATTATAATTTAGGAATGACGTACCTCCGTATGGATGACCTTTTAAATGCATGTGAAAATTTTCATCGTTCCTGTTCAATGGATAACAGGAATTCCTGTAGGATGGTCTTACTTAATTGCGCTGATCTCAGGTAATAAACTCTGCCGGAAAAATGGACCTATCCATCGTCATCGTTAATTACAACGTAAAATACTTTTTAGAGCAATGCCTTCACTCTGTATCCAGAGCTATTCAGGATTTAGAGGCCGAAGTTTTTGTTGTTGATAATAATTCCGTGGATGGATCCTGCCACATGATCAGGGAAAAGTTTCCTTTTGTTCATCTTATAGAGAATAATCAGAACGTAGGCTTCAGCAGGGCAAATAATCAGGCCATTCGTTTGGCTCGTGGCAAATACGTGCTGATCCTGAATCCTGACACTATTGTTGAGGAGAATACATTTACCCGGAGCCTGAAATTCATGGAGGATAAACCGGAAGCCGGAGCCCTTGGGGTTAAGATGATAGATGGTAAAGGTAATTTCCTGCCGGAATCAAAAAGAGCATTGCCTACGCCTGGTGTGGCATTTTATAAAATCTTTGGGTTATCTTCACTTTTCCCGCGCTCAAAAACCTTCAACAGGTATAATCTGGGTTATTTAAGTGAGAATGAAACCCATGAGGTGGATATTCTCTGCGGTGCCTTTATGTTTATGCGTAACAAAGCCCTGGAAGAATCCGGTTTGCTTGATGAAGAATTTTTTATGTACGGTGAGGATATTGATCTTTCCTACCGCATACAAAAAGCCGGATATAAAAATTACTACTTTGCCGGCACACGAATTATTCATTATAAAGGAGAAAGCACCAAAAAAGGAAGCATCAACTATGTAATGATCTTCTATAATGCGATGATCATTTTTGCACGAAAGCATTTTAACCGGAAAAATGCTAATGTTTTTTCTTTTCTAATTAAGGTAGCCATATACTTCCGGGCAGCGCTCTCTATACTGAAAAGATTTGTTTCAAAAATGTGGTTGCCGGCACTGGATTTTCTTGTTATTTATACCGGTAATTATTTACTGGCCGCATACTACCAGGTTTTTAAGTTTGGAGATGAGATCAATTATCCACCATTTTACTATAATGTTGTCATCCCGTCTTATATCTTTATATGGGTTACTGCGCTTTACTTTTCAGGTGGCTATGATAAGTCTGTAAAGATAAAAAGTGTTTTTCAGGGTATATTTTCCGGAACCTTGTTCCTGTTGGTTTTATATGCCTTGTTGCCTGAAACCATGCGCTATTCACGTATACTCCTGCTTGCCGGTACACTATGGGCTTTGATATCTTCTCTTTCTCTGCGGTTTATCATCCACAAGATTAAAGCATTGCCATATTCCATAGCCAGTAAAACGCCCAAAAGACTTCTGATTGCAGGAATGCCAGATGAAGTAAAGCGGGTGGAAGATGTACTAAAGAAGACACAGATAAGGCCGGAAATTGTTGGCTTTGTGGCATTATCAACCACTTCAGAGCGAGGCGGAAGATATTTGGGTACGGTGGACCAGGTGGCAGAGATTGTGCGTATACATAAAGTAGATGAAGTGGTATTTTGCGCTAAAGATCTTTCTTCTCGCGAAATTATAAATCATATGCTTCACCTTGCCCCAATTGATGTTGATTTTAAAATAGCCCCTCCGGAAAGTATGTCAATTATTGGGAGTAACTCCATAAATACAGCAGGGGAATTTTATGCCGTAAGCCTGAATACCATTGGCAAAGAAAATAACAGAAGATTAAAAAGACTTTTTGATTTTACTTCCTCCATATTGTTATTTTTTTCACTACCCGTGCTGCTCTTTATTTTCAGGCATAGAAAGAAGTTGATTGATAATATTTTATCTGTTTGCGTAGGAAAGAAAACATGGATTGGCTATGCCATGCGCGATAGAATAAATATATTGGAACTTCCAAAAATAAAGCCCGGGGTGATTTCACCCGCTGACCAGTTTAAAAAATCGCGCTTAAGTCTGGAAGAAACCGAGCGGCTAAACCTTCTATATGCCAAGGAATATGATGTGATGAATGATGCGCAATTGTTTCTAAAATGCTTTGGTAAAATTGACAGGTGAAATGCCAGGTTTAGGTGTCAGTTAAGACCGGGGTTTTCAGGTGTATTAATCCATATTTTATATTTTTCGCCCAGGTTTTTTAACGTACTGGCCCAAAAATTATCCAAATTGGCATTCATTATCGTATCAGTGGTAAGTTTCGATATGAGCCATGAGTTACGCTTGAGTTCCCCTTCCAGTTGATTGGCCTGCCAACCCGAATAACCGATAAAAAATTTCACTTCGTTTTCTTTAATAGCTCCTGACAGGATTAAAATTTTCAGGGTTTCAAAATCCCCGCCCCAGTATATCCCATCACTTACTTCAACACTATTAGGAATACGGTCGCCAAGTGTATGAATATAATGTACGGTGTTATTTCCTACAGGGCCTCCAATGGATATGTTGGTTTCTATCTCTGGAAAGTCTTTGATGACATCGCTCACACGCATGTTAACAGGTTTGTTCAAAACAAAACCAACTGATCCTTCATCTGAATGTTCTGTAAGCAGCACAATAGACCGTTTAAAATAATTATCCTGCAGGAAAGGCTCTGATATCAGGATATTTCCTTTCTTAGGTTCTGCTTTGCTGTTGTCAATATCGAAAAAATCTATATTTAAATTCATGGCCTTAAAGATTATTCAGTCCAGGTTAAAATACAAAAACCATACCTCATTTATAAAACGTTTTTTCCTCTATAAAGTTGGGTGAATTCCAAAACTACCTTCTGCCAGCCTTTTCCATTAAAGAAAACCCTTTTAACAAAACAAATTTGGTTATGTTTGCATGGATTCTATTGAACAGAAGGAATGGATCGGAAAAAAGCAGCACGGCATTTGCCGGAAAATAACATATTTGTATATGCATTGCCACTAATAATGGTAATGTTACTTTTATTTCCCCAGGGGATATATGGCCGTAAAACAGACACCCTGTCACTACAGAAAGGTATAGTAATTATCTCAATGCCTGATTTTTTTGTCACTCAAATTCCAGGTGAGATAAGGCTTACTCTTGAACCCATAGATGATTTGATCAAAGACAGTGTGCCCATACAAATTATGGGAGAGGATCTGTTTTTGGCTGCGAATGCTTCAGAAACTATATATCCTATAATTTTTGATGAAGCTTCAGAATTAAAGATTACTGCAGGAAAGCGAGTTTACACAAGGTATATTACACCTGTGCCTTTATGGCTAAGCATACTGCCGCCCCTAATTGCTATTGTGCTGGCACTCATTGTAAAAGAAGTGTTTTCGGCATTATTCATTGGTATCCTTGCAGGTACTACTATTTTATTCTTTTATCAACAATATAACCTCATTGAGGCAGTTTTTTTAGGTCTGCTCTCCATTATTGATACCTATATTCTGCAATCGGTGCAGGACTCGGGTCATGTTTCCATTATCTTGTTTTCTATGCTCATTGGAGGAATGGTTAGTATTATTACCGCCAATGGTGGAATGCAGGGCATTGTAAATTATCTTTCAAAATTTGCTAACAATGCCCGCAATGGTCAGTTTGTAACCTGGCTCATGGGCATCACGCTGTTTTTTGATGATTATGCCAACACTCTTGTAGTGGGAAACACCATGCGACCGGTAACTGACAAATTGCGGATAAGCCGCGAAAAATTAGCCTATATTGTAGATAGCACAGCTGCACCTATTGCAGCCATTGCATTTGTTACCACCTGGATAGGAGCAGAATTAAGTTACATTCAGGATGGCATAGATACTTTGCCTATAGACGAAAGCCCATACAACATTTTCATCAATTCACTACAATACTCTTTTTATCCACTCTACACACTGGTATTTGTGGTTATGCTCATTTGGAGTGGCAAGGATTATGGCCCCATGTTTAAAGCCGAAGTCAGAACGCGTAAACATGGAATTGATTCGGTGAGCGAAGAGGAGCGTGTACCAGAGGGGAAGCAAGCTTTTAAACCTTCTGCTGCGCGCTGGTATAATGCCGCAATTCCTGTAATGATAGTTGTTTTCGGCACTATAGCCGGGCTGTTCTACACCGGGTGGGATAAGGCAATATGGGAGAATAGCGAAATTGATTTTTCTGCCAAACTCTCTACAACTATTGGTAATTCAGATTCATACCTGGCTTTGCTTTGGTCTTCACTTGGAGGTGTGTTGGTTGCTGTTGGTCTTACCTTGTTCCAAAGGATACTGAACCTAAAAGATACCATGGAAAGCCTGGTTGAAGGTCTCAAGAGCATGCTTACTGCAATTATGATTCTCATTCTCGCCTGGTCAATTGCGCTTATTACTGAGCATATGCATACAGCAGAATTTATTTCCATAAGTGTATCAGAAATGAATCTCTCTCCTGTGTTCATACCTACCATTACATTTATTCTTGGTGCTTTGGTAGCATTTTCCACCGGATCATCATGGGGAACAATGGCGATTCTTTATCCACTCATATTACCTGCTTCATGGTTGCTTGGCGAGCTTCATGGATTACCCTATTCTGAAAATATAGAGATATTTTACAATGTAGTTGCCTCTGTACTGGCAGGTTCTGTATTGGGTGATCATTGCAGTCCCATTTCGGATACTACCATTTTAAGTTCGTTATCCAGTTCGTGCAATCATATAGAACACGTTCGCACACAATTGCCCTATGCTTTAACTGTTGGTTTCTTTGCAATTGTGGGTGGGGTTTTACCTGCTGCCTATGGCATTCCTTTTTATATTCTGTTCCCTCTTTCCATATTAATTATGTTTCTGGCAATAAAGGGGTTGGGTAAAAAATTGCCAGTTTAGTTTACGCTTCTCAATACAATTGAGGATATTTTTCCGGATTTGCCTGATGCATGATATCATAAACGGCTTCAAATACATCTTCTGCATTTGGATTTGAAAAATAATCACCATCTGAACTGTAGGCAGGTCGGTGGTCAGCACCCGTTAGTGTTTTTGGTTCAGTATCAAGATAATAATAACCTTTTTGTTCTTCAAGTACTTTCTGAAGCATATAGGCAGTGGCACCGCCGGGTACATCCTCATCAAAAAATAAGATTCGGTGTGTTTTTTTAAGAGATTCTACAATTAGCTGGTGAACATCAAATGGTAGTAAGGTTTGTGCATCAATTAGTTCTGCACTTATGTTAAATTCTTTTAGTTCGCGCACAGCTTGTTGTGCAATATTCACGCATGAACCGTAGGTTACAATGGTTACATCGTTGCCGGGTATAATGACCTCGGGAACTCCCATGGGCACTTTAAATTCACCTATGTTGTCAGGTCTTTTTTCCTTCAGGCGGTATCCCTTTAGTGGTTCTACAACCAACGCCGGATCTTCACTTTCAAGCAGGGTATTATACATTCCGGCAGCCTGCGTCATATCCCGGGGCACACACACATACACGCCTCGTATGGAATTTATAACCATACTTAAAGGTGATCCTGAATGCCAGATGCCTTCAAAACGATGTCCGCGTGTACGCACAATGAGTGGGACGGTTTGCCCACCTGCGGTACGCCAGTGCGTGGTAGCAAGATCATCACTCATGGTTTGGAGTGTGTACATCAGGTAATCGAAATACTGTATTTCCGCAATGGGGCGTAAACCTCTCAGTGCAAGCCCAATTCCCTGTCCAAGTATGGTTGTTTCCCGGATGCCTGTGTCTGTAATTCGCAGTTCACCGAACTTCTTCTGTAAACCCTCCAGACTCTGATTCACACCGCCTAATTTCCCGGTATCCTCACCAAAAGTTACCAGTTTAGGATATTTACTGAATAGATATTCAAAATTATCCCGTAAAATTTCCCTGCCGTTTAAAATCAGAGATTCATCTGAGAAAACAGGTTTTACAGGTTCAACTTTTAATGCTGCTTTATCATTTTCCACATGCAGCAAGGTGGAATACTTTTCAAAATTACTTTCATAGGTACGGTTAATCCAGTCCCGCAATTCATCCCGAAAAGTTTGCTTTTTCTTACAATCCAGACAAACATTCCGGATTATTTTCTTGGCTGTACTACATATATCTTTCCTTATGGGGAATCGTATATTTTTTAAAACCCCTGTAATCTGG
>JBEPYD010000141.1:0-8893 GCA_041641575.1 Bacteroidales bacterium | reverse complement strand
TCTTGACAGTAGTCAGTTTGTTTTGAGAAAACATGAGATTAATGAATACAACTTTAAAACAACGATTTTAAAAAAGCTGAAATAAAGTCCGAAGGCAAAACAATAATAAAGTAAAACCCCAAAAATTTATTTAAATTTACCCTTCAAACAGTGGCTATATGCAAAAATGGGGGATAAAAAACAGTGAGGTTATGGGAATATAAACACTATGGATTTATGGATTTGTTATGCGTAATTAAGGCTATTTCCACATTACAAAACAGGTATTTATGGAAAGAGCTAAAAAAAATATTATTACAAACTTTGATATTATCAAAGAGATTAGAAAAAGTCATGGTGGCCAGAAACAAAGGATAAAACATAGCCTAATTGTTCCAATTATTACCTCTTTTATCTCTGCAATTATTTTTTGGTCTATATTCAGCTATTTCCCCCAGAAAAAAAGACATGATAAAATACGGCCTAAAGTAAACCAAGAACTATTTGAAATTAGCAGTCAATTATCATGGACTTTTAAGAAAATAATGAGTGAGACTTTACACACTAGTAGATGTTTTTATAGTAATAAAATAGTCTCTGGTCAGCTAAGTAAAGAGGATATTGCACTTGGATTACAGAACAAATACTTAATGAATATTGACCCTAGAATTACTGATGTTAATGTCAAGCATTATATGGTAGAATTTGGAGAGTTCCTTAATGGTAGATTTTTAAATATTAATAGATCATTAGATGAACTATACTTTTTTAGTGAATTCCTTACAACTGATGAAATAATTTTATTAGAGAAAATAAAAAAGCTTGTTAAAGTACAAAATGGTTCTCAATTTATTGTACCTTTTGATATATTATATTCCTATTACCGTAAGCTTCAACCAATTATTTTTGATAATTATCCTGAGTATATTGAAACAACTGAACATTTTGATATTGGTCTTCCCTTAACAGAAATTGATTATCATTTATATTATTCAAAAAATTACAGAAAATGTAAAAGGGCTTTAGAAAAAGCTATGAATAATTCAACTGCAAATGTGTATAAAAATCAAATGATTATTTGTGAATATAAATTAGGAGACAAAGAAATTGCCTTTATTATCTTAAAAGAGTATCTCAAAAAAGATACTCTACCTTTAATATATCAACGGGGGATTATTGACTTTGCTATAGAACATGATGAAAGAGTGGAAGATTGGCTTGAAGAAAATTATAGTAAAGAGGAAATAAGAAAAATGAATGATTTAATAAATAAGGAAAGAAATGAAAAACAGAATTTTATAGAGAAAAACAAATATATAATGGAATATTTTTCAATGATAAAAAAACTATAATTCAACAATGTATTTAGCAAATAGACGAGTTATTAATAAAATCATGGTTTGTAACCCGCTTGTTTAATTGGTTTGAAGCCCGCAATGTCTTACTGACCATACCGCCTCCTAAAATAAAATAAAACAATCCTTGCCCCACAAACTACCCACATAATCCCCTCAACTTACGGATTCAATCCTTCAAAAGCTTATAACTTTCATCACTTCATAAAAAAACTGTCATTTACAACCGGTTCTTTCTGAACATTTGCAGTAAGCACAATGAACCCCAAAAATTTAATATTCAGCCCAAAAAATGATTGAAAACCCAAAAAAAATATTTATTTTTACTCTTCAAGCGTTGGTTGTATTTTAATCTGGGATTTAAACAATAATGAGGATTTAGGAAATTTATAATCAATGGATTTATAGAATCGAGATTGATAACAAATGCAAATAACCTGCATCTTAATATCATTAAACAAATAGGTATGAAAAAGATTGTTATTGTTTTACTCATCGCAACCTTGTTTTGTAGATGTGAAAAAGAAGTAAATATTACGCTCCCTACTATTCTATTTGAGAAGACATCAGCATCTGTTTTGGATTCGGTTAAAATTAGGGTTGAAGAATATGCTGATATAGATGGAGAAAGAGTACATGCAGATTATTACGATTGGCACATAGAAAATACTAATGGAGAGGTAATTGCAAAAAATTTTCCTGACTCAGGAACAATTGATTGGATACCACAGGAAGCTGGATATTTTTTGATTAAGGTTAAAATTGGCTATGATAACAATAAAAGTATTACATCTATCAAGGAGATAACAGTAATGGAAAGTGTCGCTTCTTTACAAAAGAAAATCATAGGACACTGGAAAGGAAAAGGCACCCGGGGATATGATGGTGGAGAATGGGGAATAGAACTTTTTATAGATAACAGCAGCCACTTTTATGGAATAGCGGATTACTACGACTTTAATCCTTATTGTGAAAAGGGGGTTTTTAACATAGAACGATTAGATTATTACCATGGCCCTGCTAATGGTATTGGAAGTTATCAAGATAGTTGTGGAATTCCAGGTGAAATAAGTTGTGAGAAAATTAAGGTAATTGAAGTGGAAGAAAATAAAGGCAAAGGCAAAATTACAGTGGGGTGGATTGCCGTTTTCAATGACGTCACTGATACTTCTTGCTTTGATCTTAATTTTAATAATTTGACTATTGAAGATGATCGTTTATATTTCGAATTTCCGGCTGATAATAATGCCCCAACAAAAATAGCATTAATAAGAGATTAATATTCATTCATTTTTTAATAATGCATTTAATCAATTTGAAAGAAAATTAAAAAACAGGAATTAAAATTGTAACATAAACCATTAAAATCCATAATGCTATTGTCATAACCACTTCTTAAGAAAAATCCATATCCCCGGCATTGGCCGGTTTTCTCATTCAGGTAATCAGATTAGCAACACCCAGCCCTCCCCTTTAGAGCTTGTTCCGATATGGGCGTGATGATAAGAGGGGTAGCGAAGGCCTGAAAAGATGAAATCATAGCACAGGTTAGAAGCCATATGTTTGCATGCAATCTTCTCTGAAAATAAGACATGCAAATCGCAAGACGCCTTCAGGTAAGTTTGTAAGTTACAACTTGGAACCCTTACCCTGAAAGGGTATAACATGAATAGCCCGGGGTGCCAACCCCGGGTTTTTGTATGCCCTTTGCCCTCCGTGGCAACAATAAATCATGATTGAAATACTAACTCCCGGCTTGCCACGGAATTACCACCTCTTTTGATATTGTTAATTGAAAATACCTCACAAATTGGAAATCCGCGCCAGAGTATGTTCCAGGGTAAGGAAGGACCGCCACAAGTGAAAAACACTTGCGGCAGGATGCAGTTGAACCCTTAAACCCTAAAAAATTAGTTTAAAGTTGATAGTTGAAAGTTTAAAATTAATATTTGCAAACCGAACCCTTAAACTATAAACCATAAACCATAAACTATAAACTTCTCCCTTCTGTCTTCTGCCTTTTCCCTTCTGCCTTCTGCCGCGATATTTACAAACCGAACCCTTAAACCCTAAACAATCATTTAATTCAGTTGTTTCCACTGCATCAACCCACTACACAGGCATCATGCAAACGCTGCGGCACAAAACTACACACAACAGGCTTTTATGGCACATGTACCTTTGCATTATCATGGTGCTGTGTACCCTTCCCGCTGTCGCCCGCGATGAGCCTCCCGAACAACAAATGGTGCAGGAACTGGCTCAGGCCCGGAATGATTCCGTCCGCGCAGCCATCCTCATTCAGCTTTGCGATTATTATACCTACATCGATGGCGAAAAAGGACTTATGTATGCCAACGAACTTAAAAGCGTGGCCGGCCGTTCCGGAAATTACCTCGCCCTGGCGCGTGCCTGGGAACGCGAAGGGAACATCCTCTTCCATATGGGCAGGCGCGAAAAAGCGCTGAACAGCTACCTGCAGGCCCACAGCATAAACATTCAGCATGTCAATGACTATGAGATATCAGCCTCTGTAATGTATAATGTCGGGAACGTGCACATTGAGCTGGGAAATCTCGACAGCGCCATTTTATACGCCGAAAAGGCCGGCGAAATATTCCTTGCCAACAGCGACTCCATGGGTTATGGGGCCAGTTTATACCTTACCATTGGTATTTACAACGACATGGGCATGTACGCCCGCGCCATGAAAAACGGATTGGAATCATTACAGATATTCCGGAATGTGGGCAACCAGGAATGGGAAATGTATAGCCTCAACAGCCTCGTTGACTTATACAACATACAGGGCGAATATGAAAAAGGACTGGCCATCCTTTCCGATGTAATTCAATATTACAGAAATACCAGTAACCATAAGTTCGAAAGTGTTGCATTGCGCTTTATGGGCGACATTTACATGATGATGCAGCAGGATTCCGCCAGCACTGCTGCCTTAACCAAAGCGCTGGAGATAAGCCGCAATGGCAATTTCCTTCCGGAAGAAGTAAAAACGCTTTATTCCCTGGCTATCCTCCGGTTCCAAAACAAAGACTTCCGCGGGGCACAGGATTTATTTACAGAAGGCCTTGAAAAAAGCATCGCCATTAACGATGGTAAATTCATTGCCTTCAATTTGCTGGGCCTGGGTAAAACCCAAACAGAGCTCAACAACATAACGGTGGCTGTAGACTATCTGCACCGGGCCATTACCCGCCTGCAGCAATTACCGGATCCCGTGGGCGTGCGCGACGGATATCTCTACCTTTCCATGGCTTATGAGCAACAGGGAAACGCCGATTCAGCCTTACAGGCCTATAAAAATTATGCCGCACAAAACGACAGCATCCGCCGGCAGGAAAATTCCAGGCAACTCAAAGAACTCACATACCAGTATGAATTTGAACAGAAAGAGCAGCAAATAGAATCACTTACGCATGAGAATCAACTGGCAGAGGCCAACAGGAAAAACCTATGGCTGTTCTTCAGTATCAGCATCATCCTGCTGCTTTCAGCCGTTTCACTGCTCTACCTTCGCAACCGGAAAAACAAACAGTTGCTGGAAAAAGAAAAGGAAATCGACCGGGTAAAATCACGGTTCTTTGCCAATATTTCGCATGAGTTCCGCACACCACTTACGCTCATCCTTAGTCCGCTGTTTCAGTTGAAAAAAGAGGCCGCCTTAAAGCCCTTCTTACCGGTTATCGGCATTGTAGAGGACAATGCACGCCGGTTATTGCACCTGGTAAACCAGATTTTAGAGCTCTCACGGCTCGATGCAGGCCGCAACACCATCCATGCCAGGGAAGTAAAACTCAGCACTTTCCTTAACAAGGTATTCGCCTCCCATTATTCCTATGCCGATTCCCACCGCATCACTTTCCAAAAGAATTTTGAAATGGATGATGATCTTTTTATCATCGACGAAAACAAGCTGGAAACAGTTTTAAACAACCTTCTGAGCAATGCCATTAAATATGAACCCGATGACGGACTTGTAAAGTTCACAGCCAAACTGGAGCCAAGTGCGCACAACCGGGAATCACTTGTTGTTGAAGTCTGGAACAAGGGTTCGCATATTCCCGCGGATGATCTCGCGTATATTTTCGATCGTTTTTATCGCGGGCAGCAGCAAAAAAGGGAAACCCACTTGCAGGGTACCGGCATCGGACTGGCATTAACAAAGGAAGTAGTCCGTTTAATGGGGGGCGAAATCCATGTGGAAAGTCAGAAGAGCAGCGGAACACTTTTCCGGGTCACAATACCACAGGCCGCTTCAGTCTCTTTGCAGGATGCGAAGCAGGAAACAGCTTCCGCTGATGAAAATTCCTATGCTGACATGCCTGAATCCAAATCAGCCAGCACCAAACCTGCCGGCATCCACAACCAAATGCATGTGCTGGTTGTAGATGACCATGCAGAAATTCGCGACTTTATCGCCGGCTGCCTGCAGCATGGTTACAGGGTACACATGGCCGCCGATGGCGACGAAGGACGTACCAAAGCATTGCAAATTATTCCCGATCTCATTATCTCTGATGTAATGATGCCCGGCACAGATGGCTATTCCCTCACGCATCAGTTAAAATCGGATGAAAAAACCAGCCATATCCCCATTATCCTGCTTTCAGCGGGTGCTTCTTCCGGGAATAAATTAGAAGGACTTAAAAAAGGCGCTGATGATTACCTGGTAAAGCCGTTTAACACGGAAGAACTAAAATTGCGGGTAGCCAACCTCATTGAGTCGCGGCAAAAACTCCGCAAAAAATACACCGGTGAAATTGCTGCCGGCAACGAAACTGCCAAAACAGACTCCATTGAAAAGCAGTTCCTGCATAAAGTGCATAAATGCATTGAGGAAAATCTTGCCAACGAAGAATTTACCATTGAAGAGCTGGCAGAAAATGTGGGCATGAGCCGCAGCCAGCTCCACCGTAAACTGATTGCACTTACCAGCCTGTCGGCAAGTAATTATGTTAAAACCTACCGCCTTAAACGCGCGCACGAGCTTATTCTTAACAATGCAGGCACCATAGCAGAGATTTGCTACATGTCAGGATTTAGCAGTCCCTCATACTTTTCAAAGAGCTTCCGGGAACTTTACGGCGTTACTCCCGGCGAGCTGAAATCCGCATAAAACCTATGTTTCCACCCGATGCAACATGGGTTTCATCATTTGCAACGTGTGTTTTATCCCCCGGAAGGGCTTTATATTAATTTTGACAAAATAAAAATAACAGTCAGATTAATTTAAAGCCTAACATCATGAAAACACATGTACAACTATCCGCACTTATCCTACTTATCTTACAGGTATTTCTGCCAGCTCTCCGGGCACAGGGTCCTGTAACCCCCACCAATGGGTTTGTGGGTAAAAATGAAATGGTGATGATATGGGATGACGGTTCCCTCAGCAATGGAAGCAATGTAGTATTGAACCACGAGGTGCTGGAACTGAAAAAGGGTTTTGAATCCCTGCCCGTGAACGATCGTGTAAGTGCTTCTTCCGTGGTGGATACAACCGGCAACTATAACAATGGCATTCTCAATGCCGTTTCCGGCGATTTTAACGGCGACGGCAAGGACGATTATGTCTCTGTTTCACATGGCATCAACAACACCATAGTATTGATGATGGGGGAAGTACTTTCTCTCCAAACTGATACACTTTACCGCACCGACATACCCAACGGTCCGTCTGGTGCTGAGTATGCTCAAGATACAGGAAATATCTATGTGGCTGCCGGCGATCTGAACGCCGACCTGGACGATGAGCTTGTCCTGGGCTGGGTTGATGAGAGTGATTCTGTGAATATTCTTATCCTTGATTTGGCAACCAATAATCATTTCACCATTGTATCAGTGCTCAAAGAAGAAAAAATCATGCGTGGCAATCTAATGGAATTGCTTTCAATAGCCGTTGAAGATATTGATGAGAACGGAGACTTTGAATTGCTCACCATGGCGTATTCCGAAGCTCCGCTGGAGGGAGTATATGTATCAGTGTATTCCGTGGAGAATAACAGCCAGTTTGATATTTCCAGGCATGTGCGGCAAAGTGTATCCGATACCATATTCTCGGGTATAGACTGGGAACTTCAGGATCTGTACGGGGATATCGGCGTGGGTGATTTTGATGGCGACAGCATCAATGAAATCATGGCCTGCTTTAACCTTACGGGTGAGATTAACCGGCTTATGCTACATCCACTGCAAATATCCGACGATGAAAGCACATCGCAAACGGATCCATTTGAAAAAATAACATACAATAAAAACAACATCTATTTTTTAGAAACATCCTGGGGCGGTAATGCATTTGACATGGCCGTAGGCGATTTAAATGCCGATGGACGCGACGAAGTAGTGGCCGGCGGGAGTTATATTTACGCTTTTTACACACCTGCGCCTGGCAACTTTAACTTCCAGTCAGTATACCTGAGTTATTCATGGGCCAATACCATGAAATCCCTTTCCATCTCAAATATTGACAATAATCCGGCAAACGGCGACGAAATAGTATTGGGCACTTTTGTTTCAAACGATTTGGTGTTAACAGCTTACAAAATGAACGCTACTTTTAATATCTCGGAGCTCGCTGATTATAGTTTTAACACCTTCGATTTCACAGTAAATTCCTTTGCGCTGGTAACCGGCGATTTCGATGGCGATGTGTTTAAAATAGGCCCCGGCGTAAAATATAACCGCACTGACATTGTACAACCCATTGTAATTCTGAATGCACCCCCCACACATTTTGATGCTTTTGGTAACGATTTGTTTGATGTAAACAATTGCCACGATGGCGGCGAATGTGCCAGCTATGCTACCTATGCCACCACAACATCGCAAAACATATCTGTGAGCACTACATTGAAAAAGTCATGGGGAGTAAGCACAACGGTAAGTGGCGGGGGAAGCTTTCTTGGCGTTTCGGCAAGTGCATACCTTACCGGTGAATATGGTGAAAATTTTGAGAAAACCTCATCAGAAAGTACAACAATTACCGTTAGCCAGCAGGTTACCGCTACCTACGACGATCAGATATATGCCACGGTGTGCGATTATGAGATTTGGGAGTACCCCATCTATGATAAAAACAACAAGTTGCAGGGCAACATCCTCACGCTGGAACCCACCCTTACCGAAAACAGATGGTTTCCAAGTAAGGAACGCAGTGCAAACGGTTACATTCCCAAGCACGAGGTGGGAAATATCCTTTCCTACACCCCTTACAAAGATTTAATCAACCCCGATGGCGAAGATAAAGTGCGTGGCTCTTATGGCAGCGACAGCTACGACCTTGATGCCAACACCGATGTTACCTTCAGTGTGAACCTCTCCAATACTTTCAACAATACAGTGGTAGAAGGTCGTAAAATAGGATTGGAGGCCGGAGCATCAGTGGGTGGCTGGGGAATTGAAGTAAGTGGCACTGCCCGGTACGACCAAAGCCAGTTAAGCACGCACTCGGTTTCGGTTGGCAATGCCCTTGATATATCTGTACATCTGGGAGGCGTAAACCGCAGCATCGGGGAAACCGGGTACAATGTTACGCC
>JBEPYD010000140.1:0-8964 GCA_041641575.1 Bacteroidales bacterium | reverse complement strand
CTTTACGGTTTTTGAATAACAATCCGCCATTAATTTTCGAAGATGGCGAACAGAAAAGAGATTTTGTACATGTTTCTGATGTGGCAAGAGCCTGTGTACAAGCCATGAGAAAAGAAAAAGCCAATGGAAAAGTATTCAATATAGGTAGTGGTAAATCCTTTACCATTAATGAAATTGCTTTAAAATTCAGAGAAGTATTAGGAAAAAAAGAAATAACGCCCAGTATAACTGGGAAATATCGGTCAGGTGACATCAGACACTGTTTTTCAGACATATCAAAAGCAGAACAATATTTAGGTTATACCCCAATGGTTAATATTAAGGTAGGATTAAAAGAGCTTGCCGATTGGATTGACAAGCAAGTTGCTTTTGATTACATAGACACAACAAACCAGGTGGAAGAGAGAAGCACATTAAGAGTTTAAGTTAGATGCAAATGTGATAGATTTTTTAAAAAAGAATGTTAATTCTTAAATGGTTCATTTGACTATAAAAATATTAACCGATTATTGGTAGAAGGTATTAGTTTTCATTTTCAGGTTCCAAAAACAGGTAATTTCCTTTATATTCAATAATTGCTGAATCACCTTCTGGCAGGATCAATTTAGCAGAAAAGGTAATGATCTCTTTATTGATGTCGAGCATAAGATTTCCTACCTGCACAAATTCTCCATCCCACATTGAACCGGTATCAAAAGAAAAATTGGTGTAGATGATTCCAAAGCTGTAAGTACCCGTCAAATGTAATCCATTCGGCATACTTATCATCATTTAGTTGTTCAGGCAGGGTTACAAAAGGTTTTGATTGGCTAAATGCAGTGCTGAAACTAAAAATCAACATCAATAAATAAGGAAGAAATTTCATAAATAAAATGAGTGAATGTTTAATGCATTAAGAATAAACTACTGTTGCTTATTTGCGTCTGTACTCGCCATCAAATATAATTTTCCAGGTTCTGCCGGCATCAGCACTTATCTCCCATGTTTGCCGAACTTTGTTATCATTAATTCTGTGCCAGGTAATCCGGTTATACTCATGGGGTTTCGGATCTTTGGCAAGGTCATCCAGTACCATTTCCCCATCTGTAAGGCCTCCTGAAAGATGCAATGTATTCCCTGCATTATCAATCCAGAATTGTTCCCACCTACCGGTAATTACATTATATTTATTCAGGCTTTTGCCATTATATTTTCCATTGGCTGCTTTGTAATGTTCCAAAAGCCCCAAACTATCCACAATAGTTTCAATATAACTGTGTCCTGCCAGTTGGTCTGTGCCATAACGATATACCTCCCATTCACCTAACCAAAAATCAAACTGATGAAACTTATCATCTTCGGTATTGATGGATTGTGCATACATCAGGAGGGAAAAACTAAACAGTAGCAGAAGCAGAATCTTTGTTTTCATAACATGTGGTTTAGGGATTAATACATCAGTAGTTTATTCGTATTAAAAAATTATAATCTTAGGACACATGCAAAAATAACAACAATTCTGAATGACAGACAGAAAAGGAAGTTAGTTTATATAATGTAATCCATATGGATGTGGTACATTTTGATGATGCCAGCGTGATCAGAACCCTGTACCTGGATGATTTGCGTGGAAATGATCCCACTTATGCAGCAAGGCTTGTTTATCGCTACACCATTCATCAGGAAAACGGGGAGGTAACAAAGAAGAAAATTTCTGATAAGCCACTTGAACTTCCAAAAATCAATCATAAAAAATATGATACCAAACCCTATCGCTATGTTTATGGTGCTGGAAATACCAAAGAAGGCAACTGGCTCGACGATGTAACAAAAATTGATGTTACCACTGGAGAACATAAGGTGTGGTATCAAAAGCATTGTTATCCCGGTGAACCCGTATTCGTGGCTGCTCCGGGGGCTAAAGAAGAGGATGGGGGTATTGTGCTTTCAGTGGTATTTGACAGCGATGCAAAAAACACCTTTTTACTCTCCCTGAATGCACAAACTTTTGAAGAAACCGGAAGGGCTTTGGTACCGCAAATTCTGCCTATGTCTTTTCATGGCGATTATTTTGGATAGCATTAAAATACCCGTTTGCTCCGGATAATACAAATAGTTGAAGGATTCAATACCGACTAAAAGTTTACGGAAAACAGAATGAGTATTATTATGCCCAAAAGCAACCTAAGCGTATTGGCTACACGTAATTTACGTGCAGGTTGCAGTTGGATATATTTGCCACGGCGGCAATTATCTGATGTGTATGCATTTGAAAGAAAATAATATTCTTCAGGTTTAAATTGATTATGTAATAAACTCATCACTTTTGATTTAAAATTCTTGCATTAACAAATACTTGAATACATCGTATTAAGTTTCCCTAAATCCGCTGATATTTGTCAATAAATTCACAACAAAAAAACAACATTACTCCTGATGAGGGTGTTTAAGATATTGGTTGCAAGAAAATCCAACTTATTCGTCGAAAGATTAATATCTAATTGAAAGTTTCAATCAATCGGCTTTATTTCCCCAAAGAAAAGGTTAAACTATGCCGGTTCTTATATGCATTATAGAATATGGATAACAATATAATTCCTGCAGCCAGTATCGCTGTATAAGAAATGCCTTCGTAATTTCCCCAGTGGCGAACAGCAATGGCTATGAAAGCCCATATTCCAACCGTAGCAGTTTCTCTTAAATTTCTTGATATCACCAGCCAAATATAGATCAGAGTGGCAATTAAGATCATTAAAATAGTCCATGCATTTTCAGATAGAAAACCGCCATTCCAGCCAATGTTTACCAGATATACTGCAATGTTTGAAACAGAAGCTACTATTATCCAGCCTAAGTAAACGGCTATAGGCCACCAAACGAATGCAACAATACGCTTTGGAGCTTTCGGAATTTCAAGCCGGAGCTGCACCGTTAATATAATTAATGAAATGAGAAGTAGTAAAATCAGCAGCACGGAAATAAATAAGGCCTCATTAAGCCAGGCGATGATCCAAAGGCCATTGGCAAGATTGGCAATGGAAAACCAAATCCCAGTTTGCTGTATCTCCTCGTCTTTTTTCTTTTTGTAATTGCTGTACCATTGAAATCCGACAAACATGATTAACAATATATAAATTACCCCCCAAATTGCGAATGCATAACCTGCCGGGGCAATAAGTGTATTGTATTTTTCACTTACTGCGCCTACGGTTTTACCATTAAATACACTGGATCCGGCCAGTCCATTCATTACCAGGGCAAAAACAAGGGTGAAAGAATTAGCTAATAATAATGTAATTTTTCTCATGGTTTCTAAAATTAGTCTGTGATGTCATCTGCAATCTTAAATCATGTAAAATCCTTCCTATATAAATTTCCAACAAATACCAGAAGGCAGATGTTTAATTTTACACAGAGAAAAGATGAATTTCCAGGTTAGTAAAGAAAAATTAATTCATTATTGTTCTAAATAAGCGCGATAGCCTTATTAACGCTAAGGTTTAAAAAAAGGCATTAAGAAAACAGACTGTTCTAACGGTAATAATTAAAATAAACACCTTAAAAGTTATTATTATTTAGAATTGAGGTTTTATATTTGTATTGTATTGTACTATTGGATTGTAATACAAAGATATTTTTATTTGATTTATAATTAAAACCTATACTGATGAAGCGTGTTTATCTTCTTCTCCTTACAGTTATATTTACTGTATTTTCTTATGCCCAGGAATTCAGAATACCTTATAACACTTATGAAGTGGATAGCACGTGCAGCGGCTATTTGTATGATCATGGCGGGCCTGATTCGACCTATGAATCATATGCTAATGGAAGATTAACGTTATATCCTGATGCAGAAAATAAGCATGTAATGCTAAAGTTTTCCTATTTTGATTTATCAACTTGTTGTGATGAACTACAAATATTCAATGGGGATAATACGTATGATGATAATAGTATTGGAAGTTATCAGGAGACAGGACCTTTACATTTTGATAGTGTCTTTTCCTCATCTTCTTCAGGGGCCCTCACTTTAAATCTGACATCAAATTATTATAATAACGGACAGGGTTTTGAGGCTGAAATATCCTGTATTTCTGAGTTGCCCCCTGTTGATTTAGCGATGAGTTCATTTTACAGATATTATAATTCTCAGCATTACGTGGCTGGCCGCAACCTAAATGCCGAAGTGTGGTTACATAATTATTCCGATTATTCTTCAGGGGGAAGCATAAAGATATATTTATCTTCGGATACTATCATATCAAATGAAGACCTCCTACTATATACCAGGGAAGTCACCATTAACCCAAATAATACCATTTCTAGATCTATTTCATTTTCTGTGCCTCATGAAACAGTCGGGGGTAATTATCATATTATTGCGCATATCAGTCCTCCAGCTGAAGTTGTGGACCTAAACACTAATAATAACACCCGATTATTTCCCCTAACAGTAGTTCCTGCAACCTATAATGTTGTGGCAGAATTTACCAGTGAGGAAGAAATATACACAACATCCAGAAGTAAATATGTGAGCATACAATATATGAACGAAGGGAATACTGAAATTGATTCTGTTCCTTATAAAGTCTGGCTGTCTGCCGATCACCAGATTGATGACACCGACACGCTTCTTGGGGCAGGAACTTTTATTGATGTTGATTATGAGTATTACTCAAATACAGGAATGAGGGTGGTTTTCCCAGCTACAGATAGTTTTCCTGCAGGCGTTTACTATATGATTATGGAACTAACAGGTGATGTTGATTTTAATGGGACTGAGAATTCAAATATTGTACATTTGAAGCAGATCATTTTAACAACAAATACATCTGAAATTGAACTTAAATCATACGGCCCTAATAACTTACTCAAGCCAGGAATGGAATTTTCCATAACCAATTATGTAAAAGTTAATGAATATTCACGTTACAGAGGAGCTGGAAATTTCCAGGTTTACCTTTCGAGAAATAACACTTTTAATGAGCATTTGGATATGCTCCTTACAGATACAGCCATTACGCTAATGGATGGTTATGCACGATTAAACAGCTATCTTGACGACACACTTTCGCATGGTGATTATCAGGTGTTTGTGAAATTTTCTGAACTTATAGATTCTCAGGTAATAAATAGCAATAGCAAAAACATAGATACCTTTGCAATTTCTGTTAGAGGTGCGCAATATGATTTTAAATCCAACCTTTACAAACCTCAAAAGAAAGTATGGTTGCCCGGTGAGAATATTTATATGAAAGGGACTATCTCCAATACAAGCAATATTGCGCATGACAGTCTTTTCATGAATATACTTATTTCAGAAGACCAGGTTATTGACGATCAAGACATTGTATTACAAAACACCCCACTCGAAATATCATTTGGAGAAAATAAATTTATAGAAATGTATGTTTCAATTCCGGCATCACTTGATAGTGGGAAATATTTCATTCTCCTAAAAGTTGACTCAAAGGATGCGTATGTGGAAGCGGATGAGGATAATAATGTCAGTGGATGGGACATAATTGTCATGCCAGAAGAAATTGATACCCTGCCTGATGCCGAACCCTTCCAATTCATCATTGAAAACGATAGCAGCTACAAACATGAAAATATCAAATATGAATTTATGATAACAAATCATGGTGGACATTTCCCTAATGATCTTGCTTATGGTTTTTATTTATCAGATGATGAAATTCTGGATGAAAATGATATATTATTTGATAAACTGGAAAATTTCTATACCCCTGGATTATTTGATACCATAACCTATCACAACAACTTTTATATTCCATCAGATGTTCCCGAAGGATTCTATTATGTTATAGTAAAAGCTGATGCCTATAACCTTAATCACGAATTAGATGAGTCTAATAATACTACATTCTCGAGCATTTATGTACGTCCTGAGGTACTTACTTCCATTTTTCTGGATAGTGAAATAAGAAGGGAAGGAATTTTCTTTTTCAATACCACACATAATATTAAACAAAGGATTAATACCTTACAAAATGAAGTACTACCACCCGAGATTTTTGTAAACTATTACATTTCTGATGATGATATGTTTTCTTCTGATGATGCTCTTTTAAGCGTTGACACTGTAAATATTGGCGACAAGGTTAATATAAAGGAGTTTTTCAGCCAGTTATATTTTCCGGACACCTTAAAAACAGGGCATCAGTTTTTAGTTACAGAAATAAAAATGCCCGAAGGCTATACCACAGGTTCAGTATATAATAATATATTTATTTTCCCTATTGGCTTAACAAATCCGGTAGTGGACTATGAAATTTCAGATATATATTCTTCCAAAGGTACTTATTATGCTGATGAGAGTATAAACACCACTATGAAAATCTCAAATAATGGCCATACAAAACCCATTGAAACCAGTATTTCGGTTTATGCATCTACTGATGGAGCTTACGATAAATCGCAGGATATTTTAGTTCATGAAAGCCCTGTTGTAGTAGAAGCTCATAGCATAATAAATAAAGTCATCTCCATTTCTATCCCCGGCAACGCCTCGCATTACTACTTTTATGCAGTGCTTGATGCAGATAATATAATCAGTGAAACCAATGAGCATAATAACATTGATACACTGGAAATTGAAATCCTTCCCAGTGGTGTTGATTTTATGATTTCCAGCGTCTATATGGAACCCGACAGCATTGTAGCAGGCAATGCACGCAGGATAAGTTATACTATTCATAATGATGGGAACCGCAGTTATAATTCCGGAGTAAGTGCTGGTATTTATCTTTCTTCTGATACTATATTAGATAATGATGATGCGTTACTGGGAACAGATCATCATTATTATTTATCTGCAGGCGAATATGAAGGTGGTTCTGTTTATGCTTCAATTCCTGAGAATACTTCAAAAGGTTACTATTATTTATTGGTTAAAGCAGATTACAACAATATAATAGATGAAAATATTGAAAATAATAATATTAAATATTTTAAGATCTTAGTAATTGAGAAAAGATATGATTTAGTGGCAGATAATATGTTAGTGGATGCTGAAGTTATCTCAGGGCAGCAAGTTTCGGTGGATATCTATTTGTCTAATGAAGGCAATACAACAGCCAATTCTGTTAAGGGAGATTTCTACTTGTCACAAGATAGTATATTAAATAAACTTGAGGATTCTTACCTGGGTAATAAATACCTGGGCAATGCTTATAATAATTACGATGGCTATACCAATGTAAATATAGAATTACCTGCTGGATTTATTAGCGGTGAATATTTTCTATTTGTTATCATAAATCCAAATCGGGATATCAAAGAAACAGATTATTCAAATAACATAACTGCCCGGGGATTTACGATTACTGAAGCTAAAACTGATATTAGCATTCTTTTTCAGAGGGAAACCATGCATCTGCTAAAAAATTCCATCCATGAAATTGATCTCAATATTTATAATCATGGAAATACATCTCCTTCAGGAGGATACCGCTTTGAATTATTCTTTTCTTATGATACCATTCATGATTCCGAAGATAAAAAATTAGGTAGTTTTGACAGATACTGGATACCCAACCCAGGCTGGAACCACCACCAAACCCCTGAAATAATACTTGAGGATACAACACTTGAAAACGGAAGTTACTATCTGTTGGGAACTGTTAATTTCCGCGATAATAATCTGCAGGATGATAATCCGGAAAATAACTTTGCATACATAGAAATTGAAGTGGGTGAAGGCGAAATAGATTTTACCATCACAACAAATAATATATATCCACCATTAGAAACAGACAATCATCTGTATCCTTCTTGCAGGGTGTACAACAATGGAAGCATATCTGCTCAAACAAAAGTACATTATTACCTTTCCCGGGACACCATTTTTGATAATGCTGACAAGTATTTAACCCAAATAAATACCGGCACTATTCAGGCTGGCGATAACGATTATTTTAGCTCTTCCTTTTATTTAAGTCCGTCTTATTCCGGAGAGTACTATATCCTATATGTGGTGGACCCGTTCAATGAAACAGAGGAAGCATTTGAGAACAATAACATGGTGTTTGTGCCAATTGAGATTAATGGCCCGGATTATGATTACGATTATGGCATTCATTCCGCTATTGGATATTACGAACCACATTCTGAGCTTTTTGACAGCCTCGTACTGACTTATACGGTCACCCGAAATTCCTTCAGTCAGGATCCATTGTATGGAGATATTATACATGTTCAAATATCCAGCACAGACGACTCATTAAATCATACCTGGGATGAAATCATTTATTACGATTCTATTGCTCATTGGGATGGATTTGAATCATACCGATACATCACTACCCTTGTGTTAAAGGATATGGTTAAATCTCAGCTAGCACTTGAAATCGTAACTCCTGATTCAAACTTCTCAAATAACCACGTGGTGATTATGCCTCAGCATTATGAAGATAATGTGAATGAAAGTAATCTGACGCTGAATTATGCTACCCTGAATAAAGAAAATACAATGCCCGGAGGATTATCTACCCTGGAATTTAGCATTGAGAACTCAGGATTACATAGCATTTACGAACCGGACATGGGTATATATCTCTCTATCGATAACTTACTGTCTGACGATGATATTTTTCTTGAAGATTATAAATTTGCTAAACTTTATCCTGGTGATATAGGTTATGGTGTGAAATCTTACATTATTCCTGAAACCATCGATACCGGCTATTATTATATTATTACAAAAGCCGACTACCTAAACAGGATTCCTGAATCAAATGAAGCCGATAATTTGTCATATTCACGTATATATGTAAAAGAAGCGCTTGATAATTTTGTAGGAATTAGTATTACACTCGAAAGTAATTCTGTAATGAACAATTCATATGTGAATTATCAGGGTATGATCGTGAATGAGAGCGCCAGCCTTATTGAAGAACTCGCACTTGGCGTATATTTATCTGCTGACGAGCAACTTGACGATCAAGATATGATTATTGA